>CALLZL010000301.1 GCA_937859575.1 uncultured Chloroflexota bacterium | reverse complement strand
CTGCGGCGAGCAGGGCAAGCTCCTGGCGCTGCGCTGCCAGCCGGCCGAACTCGAAGCGCCGGTCTTGCTGCCGGCCGGCCTCGCTGTCTGGGGCATCGACTCCGGCATTCGCCATGCGGTGAGCGGAGCCGATTACGGTTCGGTACGGGTTGGCGCTTTCATGGGCTATCGCATGATCGCCGAACTGGCCGGGCTCGCTACCACCGCTGCCGGGCCGGGCCGCGTCACCGTTGATGATCCGATCTGGCATGGCTTTCTGGCCAACATCCCACCATCGCTCTGGCATCAACACTACCGCGACCAGCTACCTGCCACCATCCATGGGGCGGCATTTCTTGAGGCGTATGGCGGTATCACCGATAGCATCACCCGGGTCGATCCGGCAAGCACCTATGCAGTGCGTCAGCCGACCGCCCACCCGATCGAAGAACACCAGCGCGTGCGCATGTTTCGCACCATGCTCAACAGTGGTGCAGCCGACACCGAGACGCGCATACTGCTCGGCGAGTTGATGTTCCAATCACACGCCGGCTATAGCGCATGCGGCCTTGGCTCCGATGGTACCGACCAGATTGTTGAGCTGGTGCGTGCCGCCGGGCCGGCTGCCGGGTTGTATGGCGCCAAGATCACCGGCGGCGGCAGCGGCGGTACGGTCGCCATTCTGGCACGCTACGACGCCGCACATGCCGTCGAGCAGATTCTGCATGCGTACCGGCAGCAGAGCGGTCGTCATGCGACCCTCATCCATGGTTCATCACCGGGGGCCACTGCCGGTGGTGTCGCCTGGATCCGCCGCTAGTGCGATCTGGTTCGCTTGCATCCGCATCGTGATAAAGGAAGAAAGATGCCAATCACTCAATCGCATTTCGGCAACGATACTCACGGCAATGATGTGCTGCGCTACCGGCTCGATGGCACCAGCGGGCTAAGCGCAGAGATCATGACCCATGGCGCAACCCTGATCGCACTACGTACCCCCGATCGTCATGGAACCCTTGCCGATGTCACGCTCGGCTTCGCAACACTGGAGCCGTATCTCGGCCTGCACCCATTCTTCGGCAGCACCGTCGGTCGCTACGCCAATCGAATCGCCGGTGGGAGTTTCACCCTCAACGGCATCCACTATCAGCTGGCATGCAACCATGGCACCAACCATCTGCATGGCGGGCAAGGCGGCTTTCATACCCGCGCCTGGAGCGCACGCATCCACGCTGATGGCGACGAGCCGGCAGTTGAACTGAGCTATACCAGCCCGGCTGGCGAAGAGGGCTACCCCGGTACGCTCCATGTTAGCGTCACCTATACCGTGACCCATCGCAACGAACTACGTATCGACTATCATGCGGAGAGTGATGCGCCGACGATCCTGAATCTCACGAATCATGCCTATTTCAATCTGGCCGGCCGGGGGAGTATCCTCGATCACGAGGTCGAACTGCGGGCTGCCGCGTTCTTGCCCACAGATGCGGGGAGCATTCCACTTGGCGCACCGCAGCCGGTAGCCGGCACCCCGATGGATTTCACCACCCCACAGACGATTGGCGCGCGGATCGATGTGGCGGATGAACAGTTGCGCATCGGCAAGGGGTATGATCACTGCTGGATACTCGACAAGCCTGCCGGGGCACTGGCGCTGGCAGCACGGGTGGCTGATCCGAAGAGTGGCCGGATCATGGAGGTCGAGACGACCGAGCCGGGGGTGCAGTTCTATACCGCCAACCAGCTCGATGGGCAGTTTGTCGGCCGCGATGGCCTGGTCTACCAGCCACGTGCCGGGTTATGCCTCGAAACACAGCACCTGCCGGATTCGCCAAACCGGCCGGAATACCCTTCGACCGTGCTGCGCCCCGGCGAATCCTACCGCCAGACGACAATCTACCGCTTTCTGATCGCCGAAAACGGCTAGTATCACCAATTGGTGCGTACCGAGCACAGTATCTGCATGACAATGCTCGGTACGCAGCCTCGTGACAATGCTACTTGATCTGCCCGCGAATCTCGCCGCCCGGATATGTGTCGGTATGCACATTGACATACGTATTGCCGGCTTCCATTGCCGCAATCAGCGCGCTCAGCGGCTGCCCGGCCAGCGGGCCTATCAGATCGGCAGCGGTAATCACGCCCTCGGCATAACGCCCGTTCACCGGCCCGTCAAACCGTTCATGCTGCAAGAATGCTACGACCGGCCCATTGACACCCGCCGGTGCCAGGTGGATATGGGCAAAACGCACATCCTTCAGTTGAGCGACATTGACCCGGAAGTGAAGGGCACTGCCGTCTTTGCTCAGGGTGAAGTTGGCCTGACCCTGAGCCAGAGTGGTCGCCGGCGGTACCTCCTGATCACCGCTGGCATGCGCCCGGAAATGCCGGCTGCTGCCGGCAGCGGTCGTGACGGAGACAAGTGCGATCAGAACCATGACCATGAGAAAGAAACGACGCATACCTTCCTCCTGCGCTATGATCGATTCCAGGGGTATGCCAGAGTGTACGAAGCGCCAACTGTGGTTGAATCTCTTAGGGCGTGCTCGCACAAAAAAACGTCGTGTTGCAGGGAATACCCACAACACGACGCATCTCACGAACCGGCACTACAGGCCGGTGTGTCGGCTAGCGCTTCTCGATCGCGATCGTTTCGATCTTCGTCACATCCGGATCGTCGTTCGTAATCTCAAGCGCATCCTCAAAGACTCGTGGCTGGTAGCCTTTGGCGCCAATGATCACCGTATACACCTGGCCACGCGCCAGTGCCGGCGCTGTCTGGTAGTTGCCGCTGCGATCGGCCGTGCCGGCGCTGGCAACCAGTGTATCCGAGAAGCCGCTCTCTTCGAATGCGGCCACACTGACGCCCGGCTTCAGGATGATCACCAGCGCCCCGCTCACGCCACGCTTGGTATTGGCATCAATAATCTGCCCCCGCAGCACCACACCCTTGGTCGCCGGACGATTGCCGGTACCCGGAGTCGAGGGTGTCGGTCGGCGTGTGCCCGGAGTCGCGCTGGCAAATGCCTCTTCGATTGTGGGCAGTGCGGCATTGATCATCTTGATCCGGTCAAGCTTATCGGCTCCCTCCGAAGCACCATAGGTCGGAATCCCGATCTGATGCCCCTTGGCATCGACGGCCAGACCGCCACTATTGCCACCTGCAATTTCGGCAGTCGTCTTGAACGAATCAATAACCCCATCGCCGTCCTGATCTTCAAAGCCTGCAATCTGCCCTTCGGTATAGGTCAGCGTCGGCCCGCCAACTCCGGGGTAGCCGATCACCCCAACAAAATTGCGTACCCGCACCGCCTCTGAGTCGGCAAGTGTAATCGGCACCAGTGGCAATGTGGCCGGCACCCGCTGCCCTTTCAGCGTCCCGACGATCTTCACGACCGCGACATCCAGGGTTGGGTTTCCCGACACCATCTGCGCAACGTATGTCGGCACCGGCACACGCCGGTCATCGAGTGTCGGGGCGATGATCACCAGCCCTTTGGGGTGATACAGATCGCCATGCTTCAGGCGCAGCCCGCTGTCGTCCTTGCCATACAGATCGGTATGCCCGACACAGTGAAAGTTCGTCAGAATATACCCCTCCTGGTTCAGCGTGGTGCCGGTGCAGGTACCGATCGCCTTTTCGTCGGGGCCGAGAATAAAGATCTTGTTGGTTGCCAGGACCGCCGGCGCTTAGGCTGTAGCGCTGAGTGGCCGCGATGGGGCCCGCGTGTGAGGCGGCAAAAGCAACCCGGCGATCAGCAGGATGCCCGCCAGTGCAACCCACCAGCGCAGACGGTAGAATATGTTCACCGGTCAACTCCTCTTGCTTATGGAATGCGCCAGCCGGCCAGCAACTGGTCGTTGAGTGCAGCCAGGGTTGCATCCTCAGTCGCTTCAACCGCCACTGTCAGCACATAAAACTGCTCGCCGGATGGAACAATCGTATCGATCGCATGGATCAGGGCCGGAAGTGTTCCGGCACCGCCCAGCGGCGCATCAGCCAGATACACATAGTCGATCTGCAGCGCTTCACGCCCCTGAACCGTCACCTGCATGATTTCGATGGCCCGATACCCTTCCAGCTCCGTCCCACGCTGGATCGTCCAGTTGATCGCGGCATCCTCCGCGACCACCGGGCCACTCAGATTTTCAATCGGCACCAGATCGGCGCGGCTCACCTCGCGGATGCTCGAGCGCGCCCCGAATGGCCCACTGTCGTAGTCGGCGGCGGCAAAGAGTGTGCCTTCTTCGGTATCTTCCACCCAGTTCGCCGGGTAGCTGATCGTCGTCGGCCCGGCCTGCACTGTCTGCATCCGGCCAACCACCGCACTACGCAGCCCCAGGCCGATCAGCAATGCAAGTATCACCGTCAGCCAGACAACCCATTCCGGCTCTTCAGTACGCCAGTTTGGCCGGGTAACAGTTCCTGTCGTCATCTGCTATGCCTCCTGTGACTGGCGTACGGTGGCGGCATTCATGCGCCCCATCAGCGTCAGCAACACGCCGAATGTCGAGCCGGCGACGATCACGGCCGCCATCAGGCCATACCACGGATTGATGCCAAAGGTACCGAGGCGCGGCACAATATCAAGCAGGGTATTCACGATCCCATTGAGCGTCGCGGCCAGCAGTAAGCCGAGCGGTAGCCAGAACGGCCCCATCGAACGAAACTTCGCCTGGCCGAGGAAGTAGCCGATCACCCCCGCCGAACTGGCCTGCGCCAGTGCCTCGATCGAAACCCGCAGCGCACCAATACCGAGATCAACGCCGCCGTTGCTCACCACATACTGAATATTGAGAGTTGTTGCATACCCCAGACCGGCTGCCGCACTATAGATGATCCCATCGATCGGCTGATCGTACTCCTGCGAGTTGAAGATCGTATAGCGTACTGCTGCATACTTTACGAATTCCTGGATCACACCGACAATCAAGATCGCGGCGAAGAAACCAAGCAGTGGATTCTGATGCGCCCACTGCTGCACCTGAAAGAGATCGCGGATCAATGGCTGGCCGATCGCCTGCGCCAGCACCGCGCCAAGCAGAAAGACCCCCAGCACATACTGCTTCGGCTCCCCCTCCCCCCGCTCCTGGCGATAAACCCCCGTTCCCCAGTTTGCGGCCGGACCCCTCGCCAGCACCACCCCAACCACAATCAATGTCATCCCATCGATATTCGGGCTGAGGGCACCAGCCAGGAGCGCGACGACCGCGGCGAAGATCACGATTCCGATCACTTCAACGACCGCCGATTGCGTGGCGCTCTGGAAACGACTACGCATGGGCACCTCCACCTTCCATAAACATGCAGGAAAGACTCTGGTATGATACGAGCAGATAGCTCATCGGGCAAAACCATCAGCATAGCCATATACGCGCAACATACCGGATGGTTTCGCCGCCGCCGCGGTGATGAGCCAGCTCGCACAAGCCAGGCGGCAGCTTCTGAGGGGTTGAAGAACAGCATGAAGGGGATAGACTCGTGATCCGTGCACTGATTTTTGATTTCGACGGGCTGATTCTCGATACCGAAACACCGGATTTCACCTTGCTGGCCGAACAGTACCGCGCTCATGGTGCTGAGTTACGCGTCGAACGCTGGGCTGCCGGCCTCGGTACCCATGGCGCCTACGACCCGTATGCCGAGCTGGAAGCTCTGATCGGGCAACCGCTGGATGGCGAAAGGCTTGCCCGCGAACGCCGTGCGCGTTATCTGGCGCATATCGAACAACAACCGCTACAGCCGGGGGTGCTGGCGCTGCTGGCAGACGCCGAAGTACGCAACATGCCGCGCGCAATCGCATCGAGTAGTGATCGCGCATGGGTCGAAGGATGGACGACGAAGCATGCCATTCGGTCACGATTTCACTGCATTCGCACCCGTGATGATGTGGCACGCGTCAAACCAGCACCCGATCTCTTCCTGGCCGCCGCCGCCTGCCTCGATGTTGCCCCCGAAGCATGCCTGGTGCTCGAAGACTCGCCCAATGGCATGCGCGCCGCCCATGCCGCCGGCATGGCTTGTGTCGCAGTGCCTATTCCGGCCATGGCAACCGCCGATCTGCCACCCCATACTCTGCGCCTCACGAGCCTGGCCGATATGAGCCTGGCCGATCTCCTGGCGGCGGTCGAGGCTCGGCAGTACTGAAGTGGCTGGCATGTTCCCCTACGGCAGGGGAGTGAGCGACTCAATCACGATCTGTTTCGATCCCTCGACCTGCGTACAGATCGTCATGGTGCGACGCTTAAATGAGGTTTGCCAGAAGTCGGCATGCAGCCAGTTGGGTGTGGGGGTCAACCGCACCTCAATGCGGCTGGGGAAGCCAAGGTCTTCGTCGTACTCGGCACGGATGTGATAGACATCATCACAGCTGCAATCGCTATGGGCACACATGATCCCGACCTGGCCGTCGCGGGCGATTAGCTGAAACAGTTGATCGACCGAGCGGCTGCCCTGCGGGCAGTTCTGCGGTGTGGTACGTATAACCCTGGTTCCTTCAACATCAACTTCCATGCGGCAGCGCAGATCAACCAGCACCATGCGGTAGTGTAGGAACGGGCGTGCTTGCCAGCGTTGCCGAGCCGCGGCCAGTTCGGCCGCATGTGCGGTATCGGACGTTGGCACCAGCAACACGGCTGCCAGTGCCGCACAGGCTATCAGCAGCCCGCCAAGCACGAAGAGCCCGAAGATGCGCCAGGCCGATACGCCATCACGACGCCCCATACTCCGCCCCTTAATCTTCCCAGAATGGGCGTGCCCAGCCCCGACGTACCAGTTCGGTGCGCAGTTCCAGCATGGCGGTATAGGTCGGCAGTGCGCAGAACATCGCACCGGGCGGCAGTTGTGCCAGTGCGGTATCAAGCGCCGCCGGCAATGCTTCGACAACCGTCATGCGCGCCGGGTCGATACCGGCATATTTGAGGCGCACCGCCATATCGGCGGCACGTGTACCACTGACAACCACCCGACCGGTGACACCGGCCAGCCGCTCGAATTCGGCATCCCACAGCCATGAAACATCGGTTCCATCGGCATGCCGATCATTGATTACGACCAGCATATGCAGGCCGGCGGCGGCGCTGCTCGCTTCGACCAGCATGCGTACCGTTTCGCTGGCACCGACCGGGTTCTTGATCAGTGCGACGAGCAGCGGCCGGCCGGCGGCGTCGATTCGTTCGATCCGGCCGAATGCCGCACTGAATCCTTCAAGTGCCTGCCGGATCGCACCGGCCGGCGTATCAAGCTCACGGGCAGTAGCCACGGCTGCCAGCGCATTGGCGGCATTGTACAGGCCGGGGAGCGGTAGCTGCATCTCCATGCCACCATCGGGCAATCCGAGCAGCAGGCGCGCACCACCAATACCAGCCGGTTCGATCCGTGCTAACCGGTAATGCGGCGTCGGGCGTTCACGGCCGCATCCCGGGCAGCGATAGTGGCCGACATGCGCATAGAAGCGTGCCAGATATTGGTAGCGCGTGCCGCACGCCCGGCAAAACTGTGCATCTGCGATATGTTCACCGCCGCCGGCGGCATGACGCAGATCATCGATCCCGTAATAGCGCACCCGTGCCGTCAACCCTTCGCCAAGCATCGCCACCGCCGGATCATCGGCATTGAGCAGCACCGTCGCCCCGGCACCGAGGGTCGCCAGCGCCGCACGCCAGTTGGCGGCAATCGTGTCGATCTCGCCATAACGGTCGAGCTGATCACGAAACAGATTATGCAACAACACCAGGCGCGGCGCCGTCTCGGCGATCACCTGCGGCAGGGCGGCTTCGTCGGTTTCGAACAAACCGATATCGGCACGTGGACGACCATCAATCCCACTCCCGGCCAGTGCAGTTGCGGTCAACCCGCTCACCAGATTAGCGCCGGCACGATTATGCAACACCCGTCGATCGGCGGCGGCAAGGGCCGCGGCAACCATACGCGTGGTGGTTGTCTTGCCGTTGGTGCCCGCCACCAGCGTGACCCCTTGTGGTAGAAGCGCACACAACCGCGCCAGTGTCACCGGTTCGATCCGGCGCGCAACCACCCCCGGCAGGGTTGTACCGCCGCCACGGCCAAATGCCCGGCTCGCCAGCGCGGCCGCCTTTCCGGCCAGTATCGCAGCAATCAAACGCAGCGCCGGGCGCATTGGCAGGCTACTCATAATGCAACACCAGTTCCCAGCCGGTCTGTTGCTGATAGGTGTCGTGGATCACTGCCGTAACCGCCGGATCGATCGTTCCCGCATAGCGCACCACCACCTGGTGTGTCTTGAAACGAATCGATGGAACACCGATAACACGTGCGTCGGGCGGCATCAGCGCCAATGCGGCTGCCGCAAGCTGACCCTGATGCGGTTCGGGGTGTACCTCGACCGCCCAGCCGGTGGCGGCAGCAACGGCAGCCAGCGCGGCTGCATGGTGTCTGCGGGCCACATCCGGGAAGTGGAACCGAACCAGCAACCGACGTGTGGCATCGTGAGCACCAATCGCATAGCAACCAATCTCGCGTGGCAGATAACGCCATGCAAGCGTCAGTGCGGCATGCCCATCAACGCGCTGGTCGGTCTCGGCTGGCGCGGCAACAGCCGATTGCTCCGGTGCCGCTGGCGCAGCCTCGGGCACTGCGGCACGCCCGGTAACGCGGCGACGCGGACGCAACATACTGCCGGCCGGCTGCACCACATGCGCCTGCTGATGGCCATGGTGCGAACCCCGTTGCTTCTTTGCCGGTTTCATACGTGGCGGGAAGAGCTCGGCCAGTGCATCTGCATCACCACTCTCGCGCAGCGACTGTTTGACCAGTTCGAAGAAGACCCCACCGGCAGTACGCCGCCGACGGCCGTCGCGGGTCGGCATGCCACCGTTCGCTTCGATCTGCCGGGTAGCTGCAAGCAATGCAGCCACCCGCTCGATCCCAAGCCGCCGCACAATGCGCTTGATCAACGCGACCGGCTGCGGATCGGTTTCACCTAGTGCATCGGCGATCTCACGACTCTCGTGCATCAACCAACCTCCAGATACCTATCGGGCCATGTATGCAACCAACCACTTGCCGTCTACCCGACGCAAGCGATCCGGGTTACTCATCACCGACAATGGCGGGTAACGGCCGATCGCGGAACTGCCGGCGATATAGTTCGGCATACAGCCCATCACGTGCCAGAAGTTCGTCGTGCGTGCCGCGTTCGGCAACCACTCCGGCTTCCAGCACCAGCACCAGATCCGCCTCGCGGATCGTTGAAAGGCGATGGGCGATCACAAAGCTGGTGCGGCCATGCAGCAGCGTTCGGAGCGCAGCCTGGATCAATGCTTCCGTCCGCGTATCAACACTGCTCGTCGCTTCGTCAAGAATGAGAATACGTGGATCCGCCAGAATGGCACGGGCAATACCCAGCAACTGGCGTTGCCCCTGGCTCAGCATGCTGCCGCGCTCGCCGAGTTGGGTGTGATACCCATCCGGCAGGCGCATAATAAACTCGTGGGCATTCGCAGCACCGGCCGCCTCTTCCACCTCGGCATCACTGGCATCGAGCCGGCCATAGCGGATATTATCGGCAATCGTTCCAGCAAACAGAAAGCTATCCTGCAGCACGATCCCCATCTGTGTCCGCAGGCTGGTGCGGGTCACAGAGCGGACATCAGCACCGTCGATGCGCACCGCGCCATCGCTCACATCATAAAAACGGCCGATCATGTTCACCAGTGTCGTCTTGCCGGCACCAGTCGGCCCGACAATCGCCACCGTCTGCCCCGGCTCAGCGACAAAGGTAATATCGCGGAGCACCAGCGTATCCGCTGCCGGATCAAGGGTTTGCCCCGGCCGCACACCATAACTGAATGAGACATGGTCAAACTCGACACGGCCGGTGATCGGTGCGATTGCAACGGCATCGGCGGGGGCAACCAGAACCCGCCCGGGGTCGATCAGGTGGGAGATTCGCTCCGATGCGGCCCACCAAGACCGGGCGGGGGGGTAGAAACCGGCAAGCGCCTGGATCGGACGAAAAAACTGCTGCACATAGGTCAGGAATGCAAACACCACACCGACGGTTGTGCTCCCCTCGACCACCAGCAGACCACCATACGCCACCACAATCGCGGTTGCGATCGTCGAGAGTACATCGATCGCCGGCATAAAGGCCGATGTGATCGCGGTCGCATTCACATTGGCATCACGATTGGCGGCATTTCGGCGGGCAAAGCGCTGCTGATTGACGGCGGTACGGCTGAAGGCCTGTGCCACCTTGACACCCGCAATCTCTTCCTGAATTTCGGAAGAGACATCCCCGAGTGATTCACGCGTGCGGCGAAAGGCACGCCGCGACATGCGGGCAAACAGGTTTGTTACCAGCAGAATGACCGGGATGATGACGAAGCTGGCAACGGCCAACCGCCAGTCGAGCAGTAGCATGGCGAGCAGGATGCCAAGCAGGCCGAACAGGCTACCGAGCACCTGCACGAGCCCCTGACCAAACAACTGGTTGAGCACATCCGTATCGTTGAGCAGGCGCGACATCAGATCACCGGCCGGCTGGCGATCAAAAAAGCGCAGCGAGAGGCGCTGCAGGGTTGTAAAGATCTCGTGCCGCATATAAGCCAGTGTGCGCTGGCCGATCTCACCCATGTAGAGAAACTGATACCGCGATGCCACTGCCCCGATCAGATAAGTGAGCAGCAGCAGCAGCATTGTACGGTTGAGCGTATCGCCATCGCCGCCGGCAATAGCGTCATCGATCGCGACTCCGATCAGCACTGGGCCAAGCGCCTGGGTTGCTGCAGCAGCAAGCGCCAGCAGCAGCACCAAGCCAAGCCGTGCGCTATGAGGGCGTAAGTACGCCAACAACCGCCGTGCCGTGCGATCCGCCTGAGTTGCCCGCTCTTGCGGCAGCTCGGCCATGCGCTGTAATCCACCATGCCACATGTTTCTGGTACCCCGTTATCTGTCGTGCGAGTCTTCCTCGCTGCCGTCTCGGTATACACCGCAGGCTTCACCTACCACGGCAAAGATTCGCGGGCCGGCGGCCTCAGAATACCCGCACCGGGAAGAAATACTTCACCGGCGTGCTAGCGGCTCTCGGCCATCACTTCGCCAGGTTGCAGTTGATCACCGAACTGAGAATCGATAATTTCGCCATACAGCGGGCTATCGCGCAATAGATCGTCGTGCATGCCGAGCGCCGCGATGCGCCCACCATCAAGCAACAGGATCAGATCAGCAGCACGGACGGTGCTGATACGCTGGGCGATCACAAAACTGGTGCGCCCCCGCATCAATGTTTCGAGCGCCTGCTGGATCTGGTATTCGGTCTCGGCATCAACCGCTGATGTGCTGTCGTCGAGGATCAGGATGCGCGGATCGCGCAGCAGAGCGCGGGCAATCGCGATCCGCTGGCGTTGCCCGCCCGACAGCGTTACGCCGCGCTCGCCGATTAGCGTATTGTACCCATCGGCAAAGCCACTGATAAACGCATGCGCCTGGGCAGCATGCGCTGCCGCCAGCACTTCATCATCACCGGCAGAAGGTCGCCCGTAGGCGATATTGTCGCGGATGCTCCCACTGAAGAGGGTCGTATCCTGCAGCACGATTCCGATCTGCGAACGCAGGCTCTCGACCGTAACATCACGGACATCATAGCCGTCGATCGTCACCCGGCCACCGACCACATCATAGAAGCGGGGAATCAGATTAATGATCGTGCTCTTGCCGCTACCGGTTTCGCCCATGATCGCCACCGTCATGCCCGGCTCGGCAACAAACGAGATCTGCTTGAGGATCAGATTCTCTTGCGCTGGTTGCTGCCCCTCGCTAACCGAGCGAACCCCATAGCCGAACGAGACATGGTCGAACACAACCCGGCCGCTGATCGGCGGCAGCGGCTGTGCGCCGGGCCGGTCGGCAACATCATTGTGGGTGTCGAGGATCTCGAAGATTCGCTCGGCACTAACACCGGCGCGGGTAAGTTGTGCGGCAATCATGCCAAGCATCATCAGCGGCATGATCAGCAGCGACAGATAGGTATTGAACGCCACCAGGCCGCCAACCGTCAACCCACCACCAAGCACCTGGTAGCCACCGATCCAGATCACCAGCAGTGTGCCGAGGTTCGAAATCAGAAAGATCAGCGGAAAGGCGGCCGACATGCCGCGCATGGCTGTCAGGTTGACATCAAGCAGTTGCTCGTTGAGGGTACGGTAGCGTTGCGCTTCATATGGCTCACGGGCGAAAGCCTGCACCACCCGCACACCGGCGAGATTCTCTTGCAGCACACTGTTAAGCGCGCCGATGCGGGCCTGGATCTGGCCGAAAAGCGGCCGGATCACACGCATAAAGAAGACCAGCACCACCCCGATCGCCGGGATCGTCAGGAGTGTCACCAGCGCCAGTTGCCAGTTCATCAACACCAGCGCCACGATACTGCCACCTAGGAGCGCCAGTGCGCTCACCAGTTGCAGCAACCCCATGCCGATAAAGGTGCGCAACTGTTCTACATCACTCGTGATGCGCGTCATCAGCTGCCCGGTCTGCGCCCGATCATGGTACGAGAAGCTCAGACCCTGGATCTTGGCGAAGAGTTCGTTGCGCAGATCATAGGCCACCGACTGCGATGCTTTTTCCGACCAGTACCCCTGGGTGAAGCTAAATACCCCGCGCACCAGTGCAATAGCGATCAGCAGCAGGCCGAGCTGCCAGAGCAAGGTGGTATTCCCGGGGGCAATACCATTGTCGATCATGGCCCGCAAGATCTGCGGTGCCGCAAGGCTGGTCACCGTCACGAGCACCAGGCTCACCAGTGCGCCAAGCGTCATGGCCCAATATCGCTGTAAGAATCGGAGTGAACGCCAGAGCATGCCCATAATCTCTTCCTTGCCCGCCCTGCCGGGGTGGGATGTATGCTGTTGCAGCTGATGAGAAAACCACACTCTTCTTCTGCATGAGGTATGATAGCATAGATAGCATGACTACGGCCTGATCGGGCCAGGAGTGCAAGAATCAGCATGAACCAGCCGGATCTTCCCACAATTGCCGCCGCCGGGCTGGCTGCCACCGTCGAGATCTTTACCTCACGCGGCCTTGGATCGGGATTCATCGTCCATCCCGAGGGGTTAGTCGTCACTGCACGGCATGTCATCGACGATGGGTCTTTGTCGCTGCGCGATGTGCATGTACGGCTGAATGCCGGGACAGTACGGGATGTTGTGATCGAAGGGGTGATCTTTCGTTCACATCGGCCGCTCGACTACGCCCTGCTCTGGCTGACCGAGGGTGGGCCGTACCCGTATCTGCCGCTCGGCAAACCGGGCAAGCTGCGCCATGCCGATACGGTCGTGGCGATCGGCAGCCCATCAGGGCTGAGCAATACCGTATCGGCCGGCATCATCAGCAACCCGGCCCAGCCCTATCGCGGCATCGACTGCCCCCAAACCACCCCCGCGATCGATCATGGAAATTCCGGCGGGCCGCTGCTCGCCGCCGACGGCGCGGTGGGAACTAAT
>CALLZL010000300.1 GCA_937859575.1 uncultured Chloroflexota bacterium | reverse complement strand
AAGCGGCCGGATGCACTGGTTGCGAACTCATCGCCGAGCGCGAGTCGGCCTACAACTATATTCAGGTGGCCGAACGGCAACACCCGCTGCTCGGGTTGCAGACGGCACTGGTGCTCAACGAAGGATTCGCGGTGCATTCCTTCTACAACCAGCGCTATACCCAGACGGGCGACCCGCGTGATCTGCTGAGCCGTGGTGGGCCATGGGATTATTTCGCCGTTGCACCCTATTTCGTCGCCGATCGCACCCCGGCGCATGTCACGAGCCTGGCGATGCTCGGTTCGGCGGCCGGCACCATACCGGCGCAGTTTCTGGCGATCTATGGTGCCGATACAACAATCGATGCGGTCGAGATCGACCCGGCAATTATTGATGTCGGCCGAACCTATTTCGCCATGCGTGATGCAACGATTGCACCAGAGCATCCTAACTATCGCGTCTATGCCGAAGATGCGCGTACCTGGCTGGCGCTCAACGGCGGCAGCTATGATGTGATCGGCATGGACGCCTACCATCAGCCGTATATCCCTTTCCACCTGACAACCGTCGAATTCTTTACCCTGGTCAGCCAACATCTGGCCGATGACGGGGTTGCGGTGGTGAATGCCGGCCTCGGCCCCGACGGCGACGATCGGCTGAGTGTGGCGATCGGTATCACCATGCGCCGGGTCTTTCCGCATGTCTATGTGATCGACACCGCCAACTTCGGCAATCAGATCCTGGTTGGTGTGAAAGAGCGCGACGACAACGGCCTGCAGCATTTTATCGACAACTACCATGCGATCGATGATCCAACGCTGCGGGCGATTATGGAGACCGTGGTTGCCCGTGAGTTTGACCCGCAGACGACGACCTATCAGCCCTTTACCGATGATCACGCGCCCGTCGAAGCCCTGATCGATTCACTGATCTACAAGATCGTCAGCGAGCGCTGATGTTGCTCGCCGCTTTTATCGAAGTCCTCCTTCCGGTACTGGTCGTCGTCGGGAGCGGTTATGCTCTGCGGCGCTCATTCCCGATCGATGCACGCTCGCTCAACCGCGTCAGTATGTATGTGCTTGGCCCGGCATTGATCTTCACCACCCTGGTACGGATCGAGATCGGCGGCGGTGAGGCGTTGCGTATCACGCTGGCTTCAGCCCTGCTCTGCCTTGGCATGGGGGCACTGACGGCCGTTGTCGGCCGGCTGCTGCGCCTCGAACAAACGAGCCTTGCCGCGCTGTTGCTCTGCACCATGTTCATGAATTCGGGCAACTACGGCTTGCCGACAACCCGCTTTGCCTTTGGTGAGGCCGGCTTCGAGCGAGCGCTGCTCTTCTTTATTGCCCAGACGATCCTGGCGCAGGTGCTGGCCATTCCGATCGCTCGCTCGGGTAACGGCGATCTGCGAAGCGCCCTAATCCAGATCCTGCGAATGCCGCAGATCTATGCCGTAGCTGCCGGCCTGACGGCACGCTTTAGCGGCCTCGAACTACCGGATCGCACTGATGCATTCGGGGCCGTTTACCAGGGGGTCGCGCTCCTATCGCAGGCGGCACTGCCGTTGCTGCTGTTGCTGCTCGGTATGCAACTGGCCCAGAGTGTTGCTATCGAAGATTATCGCCTGACCGCCCTAGCCGTCGGCCTGCGCCTGGTTGCATCACCACTGCTCGCCTGGGGTATCAGCAGCCTCCTGCAGCTCGACGACCTGGCCATGCGGGTGGTTATTCTCGAAGCCAGCATGCCCTCGGCCGTCAATATGGTGCTCTACTCGATAGAATTTGGTGCCCGCCCTGGCTTTGTTGCCGGCGTTGTGGTTGTCACGACTCTGCTCAGCCTGCTGACCCTCACCTTCCTGTTATACCTGATTCGCTGACGATTATTGTCGGTTTTGTGATAAAATACACAGAATGCATGTTCACCAGATACAGCAGCACAGCGGTTATGTCGCCCAGCAACCAACAATGCTAAGCGTATTCTCACGGTACAATGGTTGCCGCCGGCAGGCAGATCGTGTAATATACTGCGCAGATACCCCCGATTGCTAGAAACGAGGACGACATGCGTATCCCTGCGCAATTAAGCGACGGGGTCAAGCTCTTAATCGGAATCTGGATGGCCGGTGTGGTCATTGCCATGTTCCTGATCGTCCCCGAGTATGTCGGCCTTGGCGATGCCGGTCGCATTATCATTATGCATGTGCCGACGGCATGGATCACCACTGTTGCATTCGCCATCTCGGCTTTCTATAGCGCCCTCTACCTCTGGCGGCGGCAAGTACATCAGGATGCGGCTGCCGTTGCGGCTGCCGAAGTTGGTTTCCTCTTCTGTGTGCTTGCCACCGTGAGCGGTGCCATCTTCGCCCAGATCGTCTGGGGTGTCTTCTGGAACTGGGATCCGCGTGAGACGTCGATCCTGGTGCTGTTATTGATCTACGCCGCATATTTCGCGTTACGTTCAGCCGTTGATGATCAAGAGCGCCGGCGGCGTCTTTCCGCAGCCTACAACCTCTTTGCGGCCGTCACGATGCCATTCTTGCTTTTTGTTGCGCCGCGAGTAGCCGAAAGTTCGCTGCACCCCAACTGCGCCTTCATCCAGGGCAGCCGCTGTGAAGGGGTGACGCTAACCCTCGGCGGAGCGCGCATTGCCCAACTCGGCGACTTGATTGTTGAACTGAAAGGGCTCGAAGCACGCGGTGATCTGGTGGTGGCGCAGGTTGAAGTACGCACTCCCGGGCTGGCCGAGATCGCACTGCTGGAGCCAACCTACGAACTGGCGAGTGGATCACCTGCCGACCGGCCGGAATTCCCCGGGCAGCAGTTTATGCTGGCGCTAGAGGCCGTCGATCTCGAACGTGGCACGGCGCTGGTGAACATGGAGGCGCCGGGTACCGGGCTGCTGAGCAACCAGCGTACGCTTGGCACCTTTATGGCCGCCAATATTGGCTTTCTCGCCCTATCGATCTGGCTCTATCGTCTGCGTGCCGACCTGATCATGCTGCAGGAACGGCTGGCGCAGCGGGGGGGAATTCATGAACTTCCTGCTTGAACCCGGCATTGCGATCTACATGGCTATGCTGGTGGCTCTTGCCGTCTGGATGGGAATTTTTGTCTTCCTGTGGCGTCTTGATCGCCAGGCACGCGAGATCCGGCGCCGTCTCGATCAGCAGGCCGATCCAATCGAGCCGGTAGCCCCCCGCATTGTTATCGAGACGCGCAGTGCCAATCATACCGCGGCAAGTGGTTCATCACCACACACTGAATCATAATCCTGGCCCGGTTGTCATATCGAGAGAGAAGAGAGAACGATGATTCGGTACCGGTCGTACCGGTCAGACGTAGCAGAAGGAGCCAGCGATGGCAACAATGACGCCGAATGTCGCCCGCCGACCATTCATCATCAAACCACTCCATCTTATCGGCCTCGCAATTATTGCGCTGTCGATCGCCATGGCCTACTATGGCCTGAGTTCCTCATTCAGGCCATACACAACCAGTATCGATGAGGCCGTCACCACCGGGCGCAATGTCCAGCTTGCCGGGTTCCTCGGCAGTACCGGCAACTACGACGAGCAGGGGAATTTCACATTTCTGCTGCAGGATGAAACCGGCCGCATGGTGACGGTCGTCTATGCGCAGCCAAAGCCATCAAACTTCGAACAGGCGGTCAGTATCGTTGCTATTGGTCATTATGATCAGGCAAGTGGTGCATTCATGGCCGAAGATCTGCTCGTCAAGTGCCCCTCGAAGTATCAGGAAGCCCAGCAAGCCAGTAGCTAGAAGGCGGACGGAATGTATCTGCTCGGCACTATTTTGATTGTTGCCGCTGTTGCTGCCGCACTGATGGCCACTGTCAGCTATGCGCTCGTACCTTCAGGGAATCTACGAGCGTTGACGTATGGCCGGATCGGCACGCGTGCATCACTGATCGCGGTATTGCTGGTCGTAGGGTTGTTGAACTACCTGTTCGTCGCACAGCGCTACGACATCGAATATGTCTACAACTACAGCTCGATCGAGCTTGAACCACACTTCCGTGTTGCGGCGGTGTGGGCGGGCCAGCCAGGCTCATTCGTCATCTGGGCATTGTGGGGTATTGTGGCGGCACAGTTCCTGGTGCGACGCACCAGGAATGCCGAGCCGTATGTGCTCAGCGTCTTTATGTTCATCCAGGCGGCACTCCTGGTCTTTATGCTTATTCGCAATCCATTCGTACCGCATCTCGAAGGCGGCCTGCCGGTCTTCCCGGCCGATGGCAAAGGGCTCAACCCGACACTCCACAACATGTGGATGCTGATCCATCCGCCGATCCTGTTCATCGGCTTTGCCCTGATGGCAGTGCCTTTTGCCTATGCTGTAGCAGGGATCTGGCGGCGTGACTACGACGGTTGGGTACGTGATGCCCTGCCGTGGACAATTGCGGCCTGGTCGTTTCTGGGGCTGGCGTTATTGCTTGGCGGCTACTGGGCCTACGAAACACTTGGCTGGGGCGGCTACTGGGGCTGGGATCCGGTTGAAAATTCGGCACTGGTGCCATGGTTCACCGCAACGGCCCTGATCCATGCCATGCTCGCCCAACGCGCCGGCGGTGGGCTACGTCGCACAACCCTTGTGCTGGCGGTGCTGACATACCTGCTGGTCTTCTATGCCACCTTCCTGACGCGCAGTGGTGTGCTCTCGTCCTTCTCGGTCCATTCATTTGTCGAGGAGGGGTTGAAGTGGATCATGGTCGGGTATCTGGCGTTTCTTGCGATTGGCGGTATCGTCGTTCTGGCTTGGCGTTGGCGCGACATCCCATCGCGCGAGCTTTCCGAGAAACTGCTCTCACGCGATAGTTTTATCGTACTGATGATCATCTGCCTGATGGTTATCTCGGCGGTGGTCAGCCTCGGCACTTCGATGCCGGTCATCTCGGCCATTCCGGGTGTCGGTCACTCATTACAAGGTGCTCTGGGGAGCATGTTCGAACTGGATGACGGCACCACCTATGATCCAAATGCCCAGCCGTTTGCCGATGGCCGTTTTGGCTTTGTCGGTAGCTTCTATAGCACAGCAGTACCACCCCTGGGCTTGATCACGGTGATGCTGATGATCATCGGGCCACTGCTCGGTTGGCGCGATACAAATATCCGCCACCTGCTGCGTACTCTGCGCTGGCCGGCAGCTGCAGCCGTCGTCATGGTCTGTATCGGGCTGTTCCTTGGCGCGCGCGATCCGTTACCCATGGCCTATATCGGGCTATGTACCTTTGCGTTCGGTACCAACCTGATCATGATCATCCGTACTCTGCGGAGTGGCTGGATGCGGATCGGTGGATACCTGGCACACATTGGCCTGATGCTCTTCCTGGTTGGCGCGGTCGCTTCAACACTGTACGCCACATCTGAAGAACGCCTGCTCATCCCCGAGGGCGAGACGCTCAGTATGTACGGCTATGATTTCACGTTCAATGGCTGGATGCTGACCCCTGAAGGGCGAGGCTTGCTTGATATCACCGTGGCACGCGGCAATGATACATTCCGCGCCACGCCGCAACTCTACTTTAACGACCGGATGGGTGCAACCATGGCAACCCCGTCGGTGAAGAGTGAGCTGCTGCGCGATGTCTATATCTCACCACAAGAATATCAGCCACCGTTTGATCGCAACCTTGCCGATATCGGTCTGGGCCAGACGAAGTCCATCGGGCCGTATACCTTCACCTTTATCGGCTTTGAAGTTCCCGAAAGCCATAACGAGGGTAGCGCCGATGTCGGTGCAAAGCTCCGTGTCGAATACGAAGGCCAATCGGTCGAGATGACCCCCAAGATCACCCTGCTTGCCAACCAGAGTGATCCAACTCAGGCGATTCAAGATAACCCGGTTGATCTGCCAGGCGGTAATTCCGCGTCTTTGGCTGCGTTTGATCCGCTCCAGCGGCGTGTGATCATTCGCGTCGACGGGCTTGGTTTCCCAGTTGATCCGGCACGTGCCGTCGTCGTCGTTAGTGTCAAACCCGGGGTGATGCTCGTCTGGCTGGGAGTTATTCTGGGTGTGCTCGGCGGATTCATCGCCATGGTCCGCCGTACCCTCGAAGGTCAGCCACGCCCTGCTGGTGCCCGTGAACGCTTGCCGCGCGGCCTGGGTGGCCTGGCACGGTTTGTCGGTGGGCGATAGATTAGCCTTTCATGGGCGAGAGAAACGGAGTTCTGGTGGAGTGTATCCGGCGCCACGCCCGCGCATACATCCGAACAAGACGGATGCACTCCACGTATAACTTATGGCGGTAGCCGATTTCTACGAGATACTTCAGGTTCATCCGCGTGCTGATACTGCTGCAATCGAGGCGGCCTACCGGCGGCTTGCCGACCTCTATGATCCCGACCGACTCGCAGGGGCCGCTGAAGAACTGGTGTTGATTGCACGCGAGAAACGTGCGGCGATCGATCAGGCCTATGCGGTGCTCAGCGATCCGCTTGAGCGGGCCGCCTACGACCGACAACGCATCGAATCTACCCTGGCAGCGACGTCAACAGCGACAACCAGCGATGCCCGACTCAACGATACCGATCCGACAGAAGCGCTCTCAGCGGCAACACCAGCCGACCCGGCAGGAGAGCAGATCACAACTCGGGCAACTACCACACCAGACGCAGACGCTGCGGTAGAACCGATTTATGATTACCGCCCATTGCCGCCAGCCCAGAGCACCGAGCGCGCCCGTGGTTTCAATACTCACCCAACCTTACAACCCTCAGCCGCATATCAGCGCGCCACCGTCAGCCTGGTTGCCATCATCGTGGCTGTCGGTGTCTTGCTACCAGCACTGGCGTTCGGTTCGCTCCTGACAAGTATCGGATCACTGCAACCACCGGCAGCCACAGCAACTCCATCGCCGCTTGATCAGTTTGAAGTGCTCCTTGCACAGGCCCGCCTGGCGGTTGAACAACAACCTGATAATGCCCAGGCCTGGGTCGATTATGCCAACCTGCTTTACGATAGTGCGCAGATTGTTCGTGAACAGGCCCCCGAGAGTGTGCTCTACCAGCAACGTCTGCCGCGCTGGCTTGAAGCAATTGCTGCCTATCGCCGTGCGCTTGAACTGGTACCCGACGATGCCCGGATCCGTGGTGAAATCGGTGCATCGGCGTGCTTCTATGGCATTGGAGTCGGCGATCTGCGCTATATCGAAGAGGGGCTCAATGAGTTGCAGCAGGCAACTGCCGCCATCCCCGACGATGTACGCATGTTGCTGAATATCGGGCATTGCCGGGTGAATGTGCAACCACCACAGATCGATGCTGCTATTCGCGATTGGCAGCAGGTCATTACAATCGCACCCGGTTCACCCTTTGCCATCGAAGCACAACGCCTGATCGATGAATATCGCGCCCGTTAAGTTGCTATGACCCGGTTGCCGCCAGTTGCAGGCGCTCTTCGGGCGAGAGAGCCTGAAATTGACCATCACGGTTCAGATAGACAATCGCTTCACTCTTGACATTGACGATCATATCAAGCGCACCGTCGTTATTAAGATCACGGAAACTGAGCAACACCGGCGTCTTGTCTTCCCCCGCACCAAAAAGGTACGGCCCGGTAATGACACGTGTCTGTGCTGTATCACCGGCCGGGATCTGATACACGACAACCTGCCGATTGAGATTCATAGCAATAAATCGACTTGGTGCCGCTGCGTTGTCACCGGGGCCGACAATAGCCTCAACATGATATGTCCGTGGCGTGCCATACCGCATATCATCGAGCCGATCACGCCCCCAGCCAACAACATTGCCCATAATCGCATAGATCGCCAGTAATGCCAGCAATACAGTGGCGGCATAGGCAACGGCATGAATACTGATTGGCGGTACCGCCACGTATGGCCGCATCGGCGCATTGTTTGAACGCGGTGCAGGCCGCATCTCCTGGCTGCGAATGGCCATCGCTGATCCCTCCTCTGTGCATTCCACGTACCAACGTGTCAGCCCAGAGCGCCGATACTACCTGTAATTGAAACACATGTTCTGCTCTGGACGTGATGAGTATACCAGAACATGTGTTTCGAGTCAATACATTGTGTGCGTGTTGTTGTATGGTTGATACTCGTATTGCATTGCTCAGTACGACGCCTCGGCGTGTCTTCGAAGATTATCATCACCTGCTTGATCTGATCGTGCCCCAGCTCAACACGATCGATTATGTCGTAATTGTCCCATCGGTTTCCCCAACTGCGTTCCCTGGTACATCCGCCATGCCCTGGCAATTTGAGGCGATTGTGCGTAGCTTGTATCTACGTGGTATCAGGGCTTACTGGCAGTACCCGATAGCAGGCGACCCGGCCGCGTTTGCGCCGATTGCCGCTGCGTATCACATTCCCAGGGCACACTTCACCACACACACACCAGACGCCATGCTTTGGCACCTGGTGCCGTGTACACTGACAGCCCTTCGCAGCACAACATCGTATCCGGCAGGGATAATTCGCGAGTTGAATCATCGCACACAGCAGACCCTGACCATTGTTGATGCCACAACGATCAGTGCCTCATTCGACAACCTGCCATTGGTGAGCAATCTGATTCTGGCTGGGCACAACCAACAGGCGCTTAGTGCGGTTGTCGCCCGGTTGCTTGGCTATGATCAAGCTCACCCTGATCTCAGCCGCCAAGCACCCGTCGTCATTGGTGAACCGGCGATATTTGCGGCTGCGGCTGAGCGTGCGCAGCAGCGAAGGAGCCAGGCTTTCGCTGCCGGTTGGCCTGAGCGTCTAGTGCACGAGTTGCTCAAGGTATTCCCCCCCACACAATACCGAGAGCCGGCTCATCGCGACTGGTTGTACCATTCGCAATGGGGCCGGCTCTTCCAGCGTTATCAGCGTAGAATGCTCTAGCGTGCCACCAATGGTAGCATCACCGCATAGCCACCCGCTCGCTCGCTCGGCGGGGTTGCCGGCTTCTCAGCGGCGCTGCTCTGCAGCGTTACGATGCTTGCCTGCGTGTTGGGAGTATTGTGGTGGCTCAGCAGCAGCACACGCTGTGTGCCGCGTGCCGCGAGAACCGACGGTGTCACCGCCATGCTGACCTGAGCGCCGCTGTTTGCCACAAAGAATGGGAACGTACGCAGATACAGATCCACAGTACTATCGTTCGATGGTGCAACAGCGGTTGCCGTAAGATCATACTCGAGCCATGGATTCACGGCATCTGCAGCCGGCAGGCGATCGATCGGCGTATTGAAGAGATCAAGATCGCGCGCATACGTTTCGACATAGTAGCGGAAACGCGGCTGGCTGATATTCAGCCCGATGGTACGTGCCTCAAGAACCTGTACCATCACGGTCGAACCAAAGGGTGCCGTATCAAGTGCGCTGCCTGTCTGCGGTGGGTTAATCACATTCAGGGTTGCCCGCCGCAATGCAATCTGAGGATTCCCGCTTGCATCAAGCGGATACAACACCGAACTTAACACATCATCGGCACGCAGGCTCAGCGTCGGATCACTTGGTGGCGTCACAGCACCACGGCTGATATTGATCAGCAAGTAATCCGCGATTCCATCGGGCACACCCGCCGGGCCGGTCGAGTCAATATAGATCCGGTGCTGGACTTCATTCGGCGTCTCCCAGGCACCGGCAGCCACCGTGCCAAAAAAGATCAACGAACGCTCGACGGTCAGCGATGCTGCAATATTGTTCGTTACCCCCACATAGCGCAGATCAGCCGAGCGCAACGAATCACGTAGCCCGCTGATGATCGGGCTTTCGCCGCCGGCCGGCAGCTCGAAGGCACTGACGAGCGGTGTTTGCCCGCCATTGGTCGAGCTTGCAGCTGCCCGTGCACCACTATTCTGTAACGGCAGATTGAGCAGGGTAGTTGCAAGCGGAACCGTCACGACCGGTGTCGCTGCACTGGTATTGGCAGCTGCACGTGGGAAGATTGTGAACGGCACACGCTGCTCGGTTGCATTCTGCCGCCGGCCTGTCGCCGCAAAGGCGTGATGCTCCCATGGCGCGACCCGCCCATCGACCACAAGCACCAGATCACCGGCACCGGCACGGAAGAAGAACGTTGCATATGGTGAACTGGTTGCCGGTGTTGCCCCGGCAACAAAAAACTGCACCTGGTGATCTCCTGGCGTCAACGCCAGAAACTCAGTTGCCGTCGAAGGCGGCACAGCCGCAAACGCCAGCAGGCCATCGACATACACATCGCTTGGCCCGACCGGATCAAGAGCAGCACCATTAAAAATGCGTAGTGCAACCTGATCGCGTGGCAGCGATTCGGGCGGCAACGCCTCAACAAGGCTGAGCCGGTAGTCGATCCCTTCACAGTGAACGACGAGCGTATAGTCCTGCCCATCAACGAGGGTTACCGTCATAGTTGCCAACGGTGTCGAGGTGCTGCTGGCACCACGCTCACGCACGGCTATGGTATGCGTTCCGGGCGGAACAACCCGCAACGATCGAGCGGTTCCATCGTCAATACCGGCTTCAAACAGTTCGCCATTGCGATAGATATCGAGCGCAGTAATGCCGGCCGCATGTGCGACCCGCAACCGCGCACCCAGTGTGCTGTTGATCGTAATGGCACCACCATGCTCGGCAAGATAGAAGCGCGCGAACGCATTGGTGGTGAGCGCCGTTGTCGCATCTGGCGAGAAATCCAGCAACTGTGGATTGATCTGCAATGTCACCGGAACCTGCAGCGTGCTATCGGCCGGCAGTGTATACGGCCCGGGATTCAGCAGCAGATTCACCCCGGCTTCCTGTGCGGCGATTCGTGGAGTGAGCTGGACAGTTCGTGCGGCGGTGCCACGGTTGTCGATCCGTAACATCCGGCTGATCTGCACCGTCTCGCCGATCCAGGGCACACCGAATCCGAGGGCAACGCCAGCCGGATTATCGGCGGCATAGGCGACAAGATCACTGGCTTCAAGCCCGGCAATATTGAGCCGCCCGGCACCAACCAGCGACGGCGGATAGATCGCACCGCTGCTATTCGTGAGCTCAACCGATGCGTTCATGATCGCAGCCTTGATCTGCTGCGGTGCCCATCCAGGGTATATTTCGCGCATCAAGGCAGCCGCTCCGGCAACTTGTGGTGCCGCTACTGAGCTGCCACTCAGCACCAGTGCGCCATTGCCACTGCCGGAAGCAGCCGAACTGATATTGACTGCCGGAGCAACCAGATCCGGCTTGACGCCACCACCGCGCTGCGGGCCACGTGAACTGAAGCCGGCCAGCCCGCTGGTACCGGCAGAACCGCCAACCGCAATCGCCTGTGTCGCACTTGCCGGCGACTCAGCCGAATAGAAGACATCACCACCATCACCGGCAGCCACCACCACCACCACACCAGCCTCGACAGCCCGATTAACCGCAACTGCATCCGGATCATCAGGGCTGCCAAATGGCGAACCAAGTGAAATGTTTAGCACATCTACCAGGCGATCACTCGTGTCGCCATCACCATTCGGGTCGATCGCATAGTCGATCGCCGCCGTAAGGAACGTTGTCGTTCCCTGGCAGCCGAAGATTTTGAAGGCATACAGCGAGGCCATTGGTGCAATACCGGGGCCGATCGAGAAACCACCGGGCGGCGGGAGCGCCGTATAACTTCCGCTATAGGTGCCGCCACTGCTCGTCACGCCATATCCGGCAGCAATAGCAGCTACATGCGTGCCATGGCCACCTTCGACAGAGCCAAGCGCCCCACCACTACCAATACAATCAAGCGGATCGTCATCAGGCACCGGAATGAGCTGGCTGCCCGAACCACTGGCATTGTATGCATCGCCAACAAAATCAAAGCCACCGATCACCTTGGCTGTGGGAAAGCTGCCCGATTCAACCAGCGTCGGATTATTGGCAGCGTACGCTGCGGCAGTCCCCGGGCCGCCAAATGTTGCATGGGTGTAGTCGATGCCGCTGTCAATAATACCGATTCGTACCCCACGACCGGTAACATCACTACCACGGGCGCTCAACGAGGCGGCATTCCAGAGTTGCTCGACACCGACCTGCTGGACAACACTCACAAGCGAACGCTCTTTGGGGGGAATCAAGCGAACCTGACCAACACCTGGAAGCTGCCGAATCCGCGCAATCTGCTGGGGTGTTGCCGTAACAGCAATGCCGCGATAGGCACTACGAGCCTCAAAAAGCACCGGTACACCGAGTGATTCGATCTGATCGGCGAGTTGTGATTCGCTCGTACGCTGCTGCTTGGCATCAGGCATCAGTTCGAGCATGAAGGTCATCGGCTCGTGTGTGCGCTGCGATCCGGGGGGCGGCTGAAGCGGTTGCCGCTCATTGAAAAAGACCGTTCCAGCCGAAGGCGCAATACTGGCACGTAGTGCGGCCGGCACAAAGAGCAGGCATACTATCACTATTAGTAGTCTGAAATGAAATGTCCGACGTAGCTGCATGTTCTTTGACCTTTATCGCACACGGCGCTGTGCAGGCTGGATAACGTTCGTGGTTTCCAGCGATCTTACGAAACCTGTTGCCGCTATGCTGATTGAGATCGCACAACGGTCCAACACAAGCGACAACTCACTGCCGGGGTGAAACACGGAGTGAGTATTTGAGTTGGGTAGACCGGCAGTTGTTTGTTGTACCTTCTGTGTTCACCTATCTTACCATATGAATAGATGATACGTGTGACTCTTTGTTCACAAGGTCTCAACCTGTTTCCGTGAATATTGTTACAGGAATATCATTTACAAAACATCATCAGATACCCCATATCAAGATATAGATCACAGCGCCGATACAGAGAAACGAACCATACGAAATATAGGGTGATCCGGTGTTTGTAGCGCGGCGCCGTTGGATGAGGATGGCGGCTGAGAAGAGCCCGGCAAGCAGCATGCCATAAAAGAGAGCCGGCATGAGATGTGTGAGCCCGAGCGCTGCTCCGATAAAGATGCCGAGGTAGACATCGCCAAGGCCGAATGGGGCGGCATGCCCGGGAAACAGCAGTTTTGCCAGGACATAGAAGAAGACGAATGCAATACCGGCGATCACAGCACCAACAACCGCATCGATCAGGTTATGCCCGGCGATGAATGGTGATGCTATCAGGGCTGCAAGTGTAGCCCCGAGCATGATCAGCGTATAGATAAAGCGATGAAACCAGTCGATTGCACCGGTGACGAGCAGGATGGCAACAACAACACCCAGGTATGCGAATGTCGCCACCATGCCTGTTGCCAGGTACCGCTGCGCCAGAACCACCAGTGATACCGCCATCAGAAATTCGACGAGGGGAAACATCCAGTGGAGCCGACGACCGCAGCAGCGTGCCTTACCACCCTGAATCAACCAGCCGAACAGCGGTAGATACTGCCAAGATGCCATCCGGCGGCCACATCTGGTGCAGTGCGGGGCCCCGATCAGGGCGGCCTCGCGCGTCAGTCGAATGATCACGCGGTTGAGCAGCATGCCGATCACCAGGCCGGCAACGGCACTCAGC
>CALLZL010000299.1 GCA_937859575.1 uncultured Chloroflexota bacterium | reverse complement strand
CCCGGTGCGGCGATCCGTATCTGCCACGCCAGCCCTTTCTCGCGTGCCAGTTGCTCGCCGGTGCGCCCAACTGCCAGCAGGAGATCAGCGAGATTCAATGGTTGTTGCACGAGGCGCAGTTGGCCGGCTTCACTATTGGCCAGATCGAGGCCATCGCCGATCAAGTGGCCGAGATGGCGTGCGCTGGTCAGGATATGTTCGAGATCCTGGTCGGATCCGGCGGCGAGGCCTCCGGTATCGCGGTATTCGCGTAGCACCATCTCGCTCAATCCGACCACCAGACTCAGTGGTGTGCGCAGTTCGTGGCTGACCATCGAGAGAAAACGGCTTTTGAGCCGGTTAGCCTCTTCGGCCATACGGCGGCCTTCGAGCGCTTCACGATAGAGCTGGCTGGCGTGGATGGCAGTAGCAAGGTTCTGCACAATCGTCGCGGCCGGTTCGATATTCGTCGCCGAGAATGCCACGAATCCAGTCATGTGGTTATCGATGCTGAGCGGCAGAATAAGCCACTGCAGTGGTTGCTCGGCAGGGTTTTCACCAGGCAGCGGAAAGCTGCGCGACGCAAAGCGCCGGCCTGCTTCGTAGTGCGGCATACCAATACTCAGCAGCACCTCGCTCTGTGCTACCGAATCCTCTTCATCGCCGCAATAGATCGCGACCAGCGCATGGTCGATACCGAGGCGCGGTAGATAGGCGGTCAGGATGGCGGTACTCTGCGAGATGTCGAGTGCCGCCAGCAACTGCGAGGTAAGCAGGCCAAGCTGGCTCATCATGTCCATGTGTTTCAGCAGTGCCTGTGTATTCTCGCGTTGCACCTGCTCACTCATCTCTTGCCGGATCTGATCGAGCAGGCCGAGAATCCAGCGCCGGCGCTCGGCCGCGACATGTTCGATCCACAGTTCGGAACGTCGGTAGAGCGCCGAAAGGGCCGCCTGCCAGACATGCGTATCCTCGCGGTGCAGGCGGATCTGCTCGCGCATTCGGTCGATCGCATGGTGCAGTGGATCAGCAGACGTTGTGTGGATGCTTGCCTGTAATGCCTGCACCACATTGCGGCATTGATCTTCCAGTTCGTCGATCGGGGTATGACGCGCTTCGGTAAAGGCGGCTTCCGCCATGCGGCGCACCAGTGGGTCAGGCGGCTCGGAGGATGCAGCCGGCATATGGGGTGCCGCGGCCAACGGCCCAAAGCGTTCGGGGGGGCAGCCACACGATTGACGGATAATAAGCCGGGTGGGAACCACGACGCGTGATCCAACAACCTGCCGCCCGGCGATTAGATCGAGCAGCGTTGTGACCGCTTGATACCCCAGCACAAACGTCGGGTGTCGGACAGTCGTGAGCGAGGGAGTGTGAGAGCGTGCATCGAGGATATCATCAAACCCGATCGCGGCGATATCGGCCGGAACGCGCAAACCGGCGCGCGTCAGTGTGTCGATCGCCCCCAGGCACGAGAGATCATTACTGGCAATGAAAGCCGTAAATGGCACACCGCTCTGCAAAATCTGGTGCATGGCCGCATGGCCGCCATCATACCGATGTTCGCCATGCGCAATCAGGCATGGCTCCAGGCTCAGGCCATGATCATGCAAAGCAGCTCGATACGCCTGTAGTCGTTCCGCACTGTCGCCACCGCGGCGCGCCTTGCCGGCGATAAACGCGATCCGGCGATGGCCATGTTCGTACAGATGCGCCATAGCCTGCCGGATCCCGCTGCTGTTATCAACCGTTACCACCGGCCCACGACCTTCGAGGGTCGTAAAGAGTACAGGGAAACCGGCCGCCTGTAGATCACGAATATAGGCGGCCTGGGTTTGGGAAAGATCATCCGGCACAATAATCAGGCCATCGGTATTCCACGGGCCAATCGGTATAAAATCGGTATTCGGCCCGGGGGCAGGCCAGTGGGTACGCCAGGCGGTGTGATCGGTGCTGACACTGACACCACCCCCTACGAGCAGATGGCATGCATGCTCGTGGGCAGCTGCACGGATACCCTGAATCAAGGCGTAGGCATGCCGATCAATAGTGGTACCCTGGTAGATCGGCCATGTGGAAATGAAACCAAGCGTGGAGCGTGTCTGCACCATGGTTTCTCTTTCAGCAGCGCTCGAGACTGGCTTCTATGTCATGATCGTATCTTCGGCGATTGGCTGGTCGGCCGGGGTGCCGTTATCGCTGCGGCCGCCGCCCGGTGCCTGATCGCCCTGCATATAGATCTGTGTTGTTGCAATCGACGCATGACCGAGCAGGGCCTGCACAGCACGCAGATCGACACCGCTCCTGATCATATGGCTGGCGAATGAATGGCGCAGCATGTGCGGCGTCAGTTCGTGAACGCCAAGATCGGCCGCGTAATGTTTGAGAATAAGCCAGAACCCCTGGCGGGTGAGGCGCTTGCCGCGGTGATTGAGGAACAGCGCCGGGCTCGTATTGCCGCCACTACGCGCCAACTGTGGCCGTGCAATGTCGAGATACTCTTCGAGGGCCGTGAGCGATGATTCATTGAGCGGCAGGATCCGCTCGCGACCAGCCTTGCCGATACAGCGCACCCGGCGTTCGTCCAGCGATAGCGCATCCTGATCAAGCGCCACGATTTCGCTGACGCGCATGCCGGTCGCGTACAGCATTTCGAGCATCGCCTTATCGCGCAACCGTTCGGGTGTCGGCTCGCGAAGCGGGAGTTCGAGCAGATCATCTACCTCGGCTGGGGTCAATGAGCGTGGGACATACCGCTCGACCTTTGGTGAATCGATCTGTTCGGCCGGGTCACTGGCAATCAGGCGTCGTTCGGCCAGGAAGGCGAAGAAGGATTTGACTGCCGCCATGCGACGTGCGATCGTCGAATTGGCATATTGTCGTTCGCGCAGGAAGATCAGGAAACCAAGCACATCATGTTGGGTAACCGACGAGGTGTCGTTGATAGCCTGGCTGTTCATATAGGCGGTGAACTGTTCGAGATCGGTGCGATAGGCGGCACTGGTATGATCCGAGAGCCCGCGATCGGTGGTAAGGTAGCCAAGAAACATTGCGATCTGTTCGTGCATGGTTCGATATCCTTCTCAATGCCTGCAGCACCCAATGGATCCATAGCGGTACACCGTTGGCAGCATCACAACTGCACACCGCCGTATAAACAGTATCTAGGCAACCAGTTCGCCGGTAAGATGTGGTGTAAAGAACCGATCAAGATGCTCGCGTGCCTGGTCGATACCGGCCGAGCGATGGATCGCTTCGCGTAGCGCGGCACTACCCGGCAGCTCGATGGCGAACTGGCCGATCAGTTGCTTCAGCTTGTTGAGCGCCAGACGGTCGCCAAGCTCTTCGCGGCACATGGCGATATACCGCACCAGTAGTTCATACCGATCGGTTGCACTGGGTACAAACGGGATATCGCCCCGGCGCAGCTGCGCGATCTGCAGGAAGATCCATGGATTGGCCATGGCGGCACGCCCGATCATCACCCCATCGGCTCCGGTGGTTGCGAGCCGTTCGAGCGCATCGGCAGCACTCTTCACATCGCCCGAGCCGATCACCGGGATGCCGACCACCTGCTTGACGTCAGCCACCCGGCTCCAGTCGGCCTGGCCGCTATACCCCTGCGCACGTGTTCGTGGATGCAGGGCCAGTGCTGCAATACCGACCGATTCGGCCATGCGGGCAGTGTCGAGATAGTTGAGGCTGGTATCATCCCAGCCGGCACGGAACTTGAGCGTGATCGGGAGCGCCACAGCGGCGCGTACCGCCTGCAGCAGTCGTTCCATCTTCGGCAGATCACGGAGCAGTGCTGAGCCGTGGCCGCCACCAGTCACCTTCGGTGACGGGCATCCGCAGTTGATGTCGATAATATCGGCACCCAGCGCTTCGACAGCCGCTGCCGCACGGGCGACCAGATCCGGTTCATTTCCGCTGAGCTGGATCGTGATCGGCCGCTCTTCGGGGAGAAAGTCGAGCTGATGATGACGCCGCGCTAACCGCGAACTGACACTGGCGGCATTCGTCATTTCGCTACTGACGAGGCCACAGCCGCCAAGGCCGAGGATCATGCGCCGAAAGATGCTATCGGTCACACCGACCATCGGCGCAAGCACAATATTTGGTTCGATAGCAATTGTGCCGATCCGGTAGCCGGTCGGCAGATCAGTGTACCTGGGCTCCATTGCTGAATTCTCTGCTTATGTCATTCTTCCAGGGGGTATTATAGCATCTCTTCCTTTGCGGTACGGCGGCTTTGTCTGCTCAACCGCGCCCGCTATGCGCAACGAAAGGGCGGCCTCTCACGCTGCGCCGCGTTCGCTGCCGTCACTTGCGTCTCGGCCGAGGCCTACTATACTATGCATAACAGCAGTGTACTGAGGAGGCCTTCAATGCATGAATCAACATTGGCTCACGAGATCCACGAGCAGCCTGCGGCGATCGAGCGCCTTCTGGCGGCCGAGGCGGGTGCAGTGGCGGATCTTGCCCGTACTCTGGCACAGCAACAGATCCGTGGCGTGTTGATCGCTGCCCGTGGCACATCGGATAACGCAGCCCGTTATGCGCAGTACCTCTTCGGCACTGCTCTCGGCCTGCCGGTTGCGTTGGCGGCACCGTCGCTGCATACGCTCTACCATGCTCCAATGCGCTACGAGCACATGCTGGTGATCGGCATCTCGCAGTCGGGTCAGTCGCCCGATATCTGTGCGGTGGTGGCCGATGCGCGTGCCCATGGCTCGCCGACCCTGGCGATTACCAATATAGCCACATCACCGCTGGCGGCTGCCGCTGCCCATACTATCGAGCTGCATGCGGGTGTTGAACGCAGTATTGCCGCCACGAAGACCTATACGACTCAGCTGGCGGCATTGGCGCTGCTGGTTCTTTCGCTGGCAGAAGATACCGCCGGCCTGGCCGAGCTCCAGCGCATCCCTGCGGCGGTTGCGGCAACACTGGCGCTCGATGCCCAAGTGGCCGAGGTGGCCGCCGCCGAAGCGGGGATGCTGGCCGGTGTGACCCTCGGCCGCGGCTATAACTATGCCACTGCCTGGGAGATCGCACTGAAGCTGAAGGAGCTGACCTATGTGCCGATCGAGGCCTATTCGGCAGCCGACTTTCAGCATGGCCCGATCGCCCTGGTACGCGAAGATTTCCCGATCCTGGCGGTTGTGCCGCAGGGGGCCGCTGCTGCCGATATGCAGGCGCTGGTCGAACGGCTCCATGGGCTGGGTGCACGCCTGATTGCCATCAGCGATCGTGCCGAGGTGCTTGGCCTGGCCGATCATCCACTCGCGCTACCACAGCCGGTCGCCGAGCGTTTCTCGCCACTCACGACGATTGTCGCCGGCCAGCTGTTTGCCATGCATCTGGCGCGTGCGCGTGGGCTCGATCCTGATGCGCCGCGCGGGTTGCGTAAAGTCACCGAGACACGTTAAGGGTTGTGTGGAGCACCGTTCGCCGCTGCATGGCTGCATGCGCTGCTACCCCTTGATGCGTGCCGTCACAGCGTCGAGCACTGCATCGAGTTGGTGCGGGTGATTGAGCCCACCCTGAGCCATGTCGGGCCGGCCGCCGCCACGCCCGCCAAAGGGTGCCAATACTTCGCGTAGCAGCGCGCCGCAGTCGAGCTCGCTATTAGCCGGCCTGGCGAGCAATACATGGGCTTTGTTGCTGCGAATACCGATCAGCGCGACACAGCCGGCGGCGGTTAGCTGCCGCGCCATGCTGCGTGCCTCATCGAGGCTGCGGTCGTCGTAGGCGGCACGTACCAGCCGCATGTCGCCCTGTGCGGTGGTTGCCAGTTCCTGCACCTCATACCCCAGCAACCGTTCCGTCAGTTCGGCGGCACGGCTGCGAGCCTGCTCTTCGGCGGTTTGGATGCGGCTGATCGCCGCCTCAAGCTCGTCGGTCGCGACACTCAGCCCGCCGGCGATGCGCCCCAGCATGGTTGCCGTTCGGCGCAGTTCGGTGGTTGCCCGTTCGCCACAGACAAAGGTGATGCGGATCGATTCGCCGCGCCGTTCCCAACGGCGGATGAAGATCAGGCCCACACCGCCGGTGGTTGCCGGGTGCGTACCGCCACAGGCCGAATGATCGAACTCCGGCACACTCACCACCCGGATCGGGCCACGAACACTCGGTGGCTTGCGCAGCTGCAGGCTCGCGAGCTCTGCCGCATCAACAAAGCGGGCCTGCACCGGGCGCGCCTCCCAGATCACACGATTGGCCAGTGCTTCGGCCTCGGTTGCGATTGCACCGCTCATGGTCGCGGTCGCCAGATCGATGGTTGCTTCGCGCACCCCCAGGTGAAACGACTCGGTGTGCAGGCCGAAGTGATTGGCAAAAGCCGCCGAGAGCAGATGCTGCCCATGGTGCTGCTGCATATGATCGAAGCGTCGCTGCCAGTCGATTTCACCCTCGACGGTATCAGCATCAAGTGGCTGCGCCATGACATGCCACACCAGATCGCCTTCCGCCTGGGTATCGTGTACCGCGATG
>CALLZL010000298.1 GCA_937859575.1 uncultured Chloroflexota bacterium | reverse complement strand
GGCGCCCCGCGGGGGGGGCGCTCGGCGCGGGGGGGGTGTGTGGTGGGGGGGGGGGGGGGGCCCCCACTTTCCGCCCTGAATACTGAGTTTGTGCCGCGCCATACCCGCCAGTTTGCCGAACTTGGCAATGCCATCCGTGAAGCAGTGAGCGCCTATGTGGTGGCCGTTCGCGATCGCTCCTTCCCTACGGCCGATCAGAGCAGCAGTATGGACGACGCAGTATTACAGGCTGCGCTTGATACAGCTGCCGATGTCGAGTAGCAGGAGGCAGCTGTGCAGGTTCTGACGACGATTGCTGCTTTTCGGGCTGCACGAGCCGGCGTGGCCGGCGATCTGGGCCTGGTACCGACCATGGGTTTCTTGCACGAAGGACATCTGGCGCTGGTGCGGCAGGCGCGTGCCGACAACCGGATCGTAGCGGCGACGATCTTTGTTAACCCGACCCAGTTTGGCCGCAATGAAGATTTCGCGCGATACCCACGCGATCTGCCGCGCGATCTGCAACTGCTCGAAGCCGCCGGCCCTGATCTGGTCTTCGTTCCTGACGCCGACGAGATGTATCCTGCCGGGTTCGCAACCGCCATTGATGTCGGGCCGATTGCAGAACCTCTTGAAGGCGCAGTGCGCCCCGGCCATTTCCGCGGAGTTGCTACCGTCGTCTGTAAGCTGTTTGGAATCACGACACCGCAGCGTGCCTATTTTGGTCAGAAAGATGCACAGCAGACGCTCGTCATCCGGCGGATGATTCAGGATCTCAATCTTCCGGTCAAACTCGTCGTCTGCCCGACATTGCGCGAGGCCGACGGCCTGGCCATGAGCAGCCGGAATGTCTATCTTTCGGCAGCCGACCGGCGTGCCGCACCAGTGATATATCGGGCATTGCAGCAGGCTGCCGCCATGTATGCCGATGGTGAACGATCGGTGGCCGTGTTGCGTGCTGCCATGCATACCATTCTGGCCGCTGAGCCGCTTGCTGATCTGCAATATCTGAGTATCGCCGATATCGAGACATTACACGAACTCGAGCTGATCGATGATCGTGCGCTGGTATCGTTGGCAGTGCGATTTGGCACAACCCGGCTGATCGACAATATGTTGCTCGAGTCGTCATCCCTGGCGCATGGCGCCAAAACGACGAGCTAGATTTTGCGCCTGGAAACCTGCAAGCCTGTTCTGCGGAATCTGTGGAGCAACCGTTGCGGAGCATACGACAGAAGGAGCCCTCATGACCGACGATCTCAACCTCTCGGCACTCGTTCGAAATATTCCCGACTTCCCGATCCCTGGAGTTCAGTTCAAAGATATCACGACACTTCTGAGCAATGGCCCGGCCTTGCGCAGTGTTATCGATGCCCTGGCCGATCGCTACGAAGGCCGCGGTATCGACGCGGTCGTTGGTGTCGAGTCACGCGGGTTTATCTTTAGTGCACCACTTGCCTATCGCCTGGGGGTCGGGCTGGTACCGGTACGCAAGGCCGGCAAATTACCGGCAGCCACCTACCATATCGAATATGATCTGGAGTATGGTTCGAACAAACTCGAAATCCATCAGGATGCATTTACCCCCGGCGCACGGGTCGTAATCGTCGATGATCTGCTCGCTACCGGTGGTACGATCGGCGCAGCCTGTAAGCTGGTCGAGATGGCCGGAGCTACGGTTGCCGAGGTTGCCTTTCTGATCGAGCTGTCGTTCCTTAATGGGCGTGATCAACTTGCCGATTACTCGATCTTCTCGCTGATCGAGTATTGAAGCACCTGTGAAGGGCTCGACACTCAGACCGAATGTCTCGCGCCGCCGTATGCTGCGGCTGATGGCGGCTGCCTGTGGATTGGTAGGGTGTGGCGGCGAGCCGCCACGCGCCGAGCCGCCGGCGCGCCCATCGCTGGTGGTTGCTCTCCCGCTGATCGCCGCCGCCCCAGCGCAGCCCGGTGATCCCCCAACAGCGACCAGCCGTGCGCAGCCGGCCGCTCCATCAGCCAGTGCGACTCGGGTGCCGCCAACCGCAACAGCACAACCAACCGATACGGCAACCCCGACAGCAAGTGCAACGATTGCGCCGACCAGTACCCCAACAAGCACGGCCACGCCGCGGAGCGGGCCGGGCGGCCTGCGTTACCCGCTTGTCATGGCCGAGCTTGAGTATGGGGTGGCGGCGCATCTGTTTTATATCGAGCGTCGCTTGCCGCTACAACGTGCCGTCGCGGCCGGTTTCGGCTGGATCCGGCAGCAGATCCACTGGCGTGATATCGAAGGGCCGCGTGGCCGGTATTCGTTTACCGAACTCGATGGAATTGTGGCGGCGGTACAGGCTGCCGGGTTGAAGCTTTTGCTTTCGGTGGTGCGTTCACCACGTTTCGCAACCCGCAACGGCAATGGCGGCATGCCCGACGACCCGGCACTGCTGGCGGCATTTGTTGCCGAACTGACGCGCCACTATCGTGGGCGGGTGCATGCGATCGAGATCTGGAACGAACAGAATCTGGCGCACGAGAACGGTGGCCGGGTTGTGCTGAGCGATGCCGGTCACTATGTCGAACTGCTAAGTGCAGCCTACAGCAGCATCAAAGCCGTTGACCCTACCGTCTTTGTCCTGGCCGGTGCGCCTTCGTCAACCGGTATTACCGATGCGACACTGGCGATCGACGATATGGCCTATTACGAGGCAATGTATAGCTACCGGCAGGGAATGCTGCGCGACTGTTTTGATGCGCAGGCGGTGCATCCGGGATCGGCGGCCAACCCGCCCGATACCCTCTGGCCGGTCAATCCGAGTCAGGCTGAGGGATGGACCGAGCATCCGACGTTTTATTTCCGCCATGTCGAGAATGTGCGTGCGTTGATGCAACGCCATGGGATCGGCGATCATCAGATCTGGATCACCGAATTCGGCTGGGCAACACGCAACACAACCCCAGGGTTTGAATTCGGCAATCAGGTCAGTTTCGAGCAACAGGCCGCATACCTGGTAGGTGCCTTGCGCCGTACCCGCGAGCAGTACCCGTGGGTCGGGGCGGCGTTTGTCTGGAATCTGAATTTCGCCATGCTGCGTGCCCGTAGCGGTCAGCCGCTCCACGAGCAGGCATCGTATGCGCTTCTCAATGCTGACGGTTCGCCGCGCCCGGCCTATCAGGCAATCAGTGATCTGCT
>CALLZL010000297.1 GCA_937859575.1 uncultured Chloroflexota bacterium | reverse complement strand
TGCCCTTTGTGTCTTCGTGGTGTATCTCTTCCGGTTGCACCACCGAGGCACGAAGGTCACGAAGATCGTCATTCTTTGTGCCCTTTGTGTCTTCGTGGTGTATCTCTTCCGGTTTTACCACAAAGGCACGAAGCGCACGAAGATCGTCTCCCTTTGTGCCCTTTGTGTCTTCGTGGTTCATCTCCCGATCGAACACCTGGGGGAACTCAAGCTCCCAGTGGAAGAAGCCCACCTCGGCAGCCAGCCCATTAGCCGCACCGACGACATCGGCACGCACAGTGCGCGGGTTGCGCTCGAAGTCGGCGAGGGTCGTGGTAGTTGGGATGCGTTGCGCATTCGCGGGCGTAAGCGGCTGGAAGAAGGCGGACACCCAGAGGTTGAAGTGGGTAAACTCCGCCTCGGCTTCGGCGCGGAGCTGGCGATAGCGGCCGGCCTTGGCGCGCACCTCCGCCACGGTGCCGGCGCTCATCTCATCGAGCTGCCGCAGCGCCTCGGCCAGGGCTGCACCGCCATCGTTGGCAGGCGCATCGAAGAGGCTGTGCTGCTCGGCACCCTGCTTATAGCGGTCGCGTTCGGCTTTATTGCGCTTCCTGATCTCACTCGCAACCTTCCTGTCGTCGCCGGTCACCGGCTTATAAGCATCATCGGGGATACCCTGCGCCACCAGTGCACGGGTCGCGCCGATCAGCGAATTACCCTGTTTGATATGGTGATCGAGGAAGCTGAGCGGCATACCGGCATTATGCCCCTCGATCCAGAGCGCCAGCTTGCACAGATCGACCGCCAGCGGGTTGAGATCGACGCCATAGATGCAGTGCTGGATCACATCGCGCACCGCACGGCGGAAGATCGCGGGGGTCGGCTGATCTTCGCCCGAGCGCACCCTGGCCAGCTCGCGCCCCAGGCGGCGGGCGGCGGCCAGCAGGAAGTGGCCCGAGCCACACGCCGGATCGCAGACTTTGATGGCGAGAATGGCGTTTTCTTTTTGTTGTACCACCAAGGCACGCGGGTCACGAAGACCACTCTCCTTTATGTCTTTGTGGTTGTCCTCTACCGCCCGCAGCCGATCCTCGATCACCGGAACCAGCGCGCTCTTGATCAGCTCCTGCACCAGCTCGGGGCGGGTATAGTACGAACCGGTCGTCTTGCGCTCGGTGCCGGTCACGAGATCGAATGACAGCGCAGACTCACCAGGGGCACGAAGATTATCGCCCGTTGCGCCCTTTGTGTCTTCGTGGTGGATCTCTTCCGGTTGCACCACCGAGGCACCAGGATCGTTCTCCTTTGTGCCCTTTGTGTCTTCGTGGTGGATCTCTTCCGGTTGCACCACAAAGGCACGAAGCGCACGAAGATTGGATGGGTCGTCATCTCCCGTTGTGCCCTTTGTGTCTTCGTGGTGGATCTCTTCCGGTTGCACCACCGAGGCACCAAGCGCACGAAGATCGTCTCCCTTTGTGCCCTTTGTGTCTTCGTGGTTCAGTTCTTCCGGTTGCACCACCGAGGCACGAAGCGCACCAGGATTATCGCCCGTTGTGCCTTCGTGATAAATAACCGGTCGATAATCAAGGAGCGACTCATAGACACTGCCGAGCTCCTCGACATCAAGCGCGCCATAATTGACCCGGCGCAGCGTCTTGCTCTCTTGCTCGTGGTAAAGCGAGAGCGCCCGGATCGCACGCAGCAGATCGGCATTACGCAGGCGCTGGCTTTCGAGGTCGGCAATCGCATCGGGGCCAAACAGATCGCCATCGAGCGGCGCGAGGCCCAGGCTACGCGGATTCTGTTCGTCGTTACCCTCCAGCAAGCGGAAGGTCATCTGCAACCCGATCCAGAGGTCATCGTATGAGCCACGCCCGCTGCCGGGCTGCTCGGCCAATCGGCGCAGCCGTGCGACCGAATAGTGGTCGTAATAGATCCGCAGCGCGGTATCTGGCGGCGGAATCACAAAGGCGCGCAGATCGCGAAGATCAGGCTCGGCCGTTGTCTCTTTTCCGCCTGTATGGTACGCATCCTCGGCCGCAATCAGCCCGCGATCCTCAGCGACCATCAAGAACAGCAGGCGATAGATCAGCTTGAGGAGCTGGCGGTAGTAGGCTAAGGGGGTGAGGCGGCCAGCTTCCAGTTTGGCGCGCAGGGCAGTATTGGCGGGGTGGGCAAGCAGGCTGCTGCCGAGCGTCTTGATCGCCAGCTCGACACCATCGCGCAGCTTCTCGCGCACACGGCCACCGCTCTCGACCGCCTGCTGATGATACCTTTCGAGGAGGCAGCTCGCCGCATCTGCATGATCCTGCGGCAGGCGCGAGCGGTGCAGCAGGCGATAGAGCAGGGCAAACTCGCTATACTTTTCGCCCTCGAACATGGCGCGCAGATCAAACTCGACATAGGCCGGGCGAGTGAAGCGTACCGAGTCGCGCAGCACACGCAGACGCTCGCCATTGGTCACAATGCCCCACACATGTTCGGTTGTGTTGAGGTACTCCTGGAGCAGCGCATGGGGCGAGAGGCGCGGCCGCCCCGATGGCGGGCGGGCGTCGATGCTGGTGCGGATGCCCTCGATATGCAGCGGCGGTGCATCGTGGTGCTGGCCGGCGCGGTGCGAGATCGCATACGTGCGCCCTTCGATGGGATAGGCACTGGTATTGAAGGCGACCTGATAGCCAAGCAGATCAAGCAGGGGCAGCACCCAACGCTGGCGTGTAACCGTCGTACCGGGGTCGCTTTCGCGCAGATCGTCGATATGGGTTTTGAACAGCATCCAGTGGCCACGCGCTGCCTGCCATGCCGCAGCGATCCGGTCGCTCAGGTTACGGCCGCGTTCCAGGCCAAAATCCTCAGGGCGCTGGCCGATCAGCTTCTCGGTCGCAATCGCATCAAGCACGTCGGCGGGCAGTAGGCCACCCTCGGTCACAATGGATGTGTAGGTCATATCTTCACCACAAAGAATACAGCACTCGCGTACCATCGCATGCAGGTTATCCGTTTACCAGCCGTTTGATCCCCTGTCGTAGGATCGGGACATTGAAGTTGATCAGCAAGCCGAGCCAGAGTTTACGCAGCCGCAGGTAGGTAAGCATCTGCGCCTCGTGGATAGGTGCAAGCGTCTGAACTGCTTTCAGCTCTACAATCACGAGATTATCGACAAGCACATCAATCCGATAGCCACAATCCAGATAGACACCTTTGTACACCACTGGCAGCGGCTCCTGCCGCACGAACGGAACGCCGCGCAGCAAGAGTTCGTGACAGAAACAGGCCTCATATGCAGACTCAAGGAGACCAGGGCCGATATGGCTATGAACCTCGATAGCTGCCCCAATGATCTGCTTTGAAAGAAGATCGGCACGTTCTTTATCAGTAGACATACATCCCCCCTTCGTGCCCTGCGTGCCAACACCGGAAGAAGTACACCACAAAGACACAAAGACCACCAAGAGCGAAAATATTACATCACCCCTTTGTGTCCTGCGTGCCTTCGTGGTTCGACCTCAGTATTGATCACGAGTACACCACCAAGACACAAAGAC
>CALLZL010000296.1 GCA_937859575.1 uncultured Chloroflexota bacterium | reverse complement strand
TGCCGGCGAGGATGTGGCGACGATCATGACACGCCATCAGGCCGTTACGGTCGTCTCGTGTATGGCATATGCGGGAAACCACCTGGAACGCGAATGCTTCCCGCAGACCCTGCTGCTGATCGAGTGTGAGCATGGCTCGATCGAACTTGCACCCGACTATATTGTGCGTGTCTCAACCGCCGACGGCACACATATACGCCGCTATGCACCGCCGCGCTACCCGTGGGCTAACCCGGCCTACGAGCTGATCCATTCAAGTATTGTGCCATGTCATGCCGATCTGCTCCAGGCGCTGCGCGGCGAAGGTCATGCCGAAACCACGGCCGAAGATAACCTGCGCACCTTGCAACTGGTGTTTGCTTCGTATGAGTCGGCTGCAAGTGGGCATCCGGTCTTCTTCTCATAGCTATTGCGTCATTGCATCCACGAAACTCGGGAAATCATCCATGTACGCAACCATGAAATTGCGCCGCTTCCTCGGGCACTACTGGCACTGGGCGCTGCTGGCCCCACTGCTGATGGCTCTCGAAGTAGCAATGGATCTGCTTCAACCACGGCTGATCCAGCATATTATCGATGAAGGGGTGGCGCGCGGCAATATCGATGTTGTGATCTCGACCGGGCTGCTGCAGATCGGTGTCGCGATCATTGGCGTGTTTGGCGGGGTGGGCTGTGGTATTACCGCGGTGCTGGCCGGCCAGGGCTTTGGTGCCGATCTGCGCGCAACCCTCTTCAACAAGGTTCAGTCGCTCTCGTTCGGCATTCTGGATCGGCTCAAAACCGGCGGGTGGATCCCCCGCCTTACCAACGACATTACCCAGGTGCAAGAACTGGTGATGCTGCTGCTCCGCATCATGGTGCGGGTGCCGCTGATGCTGGTGGGTAGCCTGGTGCTGGCGATCCTCACCAGCCCACGCCTGGCACTGATCTTCCTGGTGCTGGCTCCGCTGATTGTCGCCGTGCTGGCCTGGATCATCAACCGCAGCTTCCCGCTGTTTGGTGCCGTACAGCGCCGGCTCGCCCCGCTCAAGCCGGTCATGCAGCAAAATCTGGCGGGAGGGCGGGTAGTAAAAGCTTTTCCCCGCCATACCCATGAGCGCCGCCGCTTCGGCCAGGCCAACGACCAGTTGATGGTGCAGAATATCCAGGCCGTGCGTGTCGGTGCCATAACGATGCCGTTTATGATGCTGGCACTGAACGGCGGAGTCGTGGCTGCACTCTGGTTTGGCGGCGTGACGGTTGTCGCCGGAGATCTGCTGATTGGTGAATTGGTCGCCTTCATCAACTATCTGACACAAACCCTGATGTCGCTGATGATGATCAGTATGCTGGTGATGCGCTTCGCACGCGCAGAGGCTTCGGCAGTGCGGATTCACGAAGTATTCGATCAGCAGCCCGATGTGCCTGATGCGGCAGCGACTCGCTCATTCGGCCAAACGTGCGGCCATGTGGCGTTCGAACATGTCAGTTTTGGCTATGCCGCCACTCCAAACGGTGGTGATCTGGTGCTGCACGATATCTCGTTCAGCGCCACACCCGGGCAGACAGTCGCGCTGCTGGGGGCTACCGGTGCCGGAAAATCGAGCCTGGTGCATCTCATCCCGCGGTTCTATGATGCGCACAGCGGGCGTGTGCTGATCGATGGTGTCGATGTGCGTGAACTCGATCAGGCTGAGCTCCGCCGCCGGGTTGCTATTGCCCTGCAGGAAGCGATCCTGTTTAGCGGGAGTATCCGCGAGAATATTCGCTATGGCCGACCCGATGCCAGTGATGCCGAAGTGGAACAAGCGGCACGGCTGGCACAGGCGCACGACTTCGTCAGCCGCCTGCCTGCCGGCTATGATGCAATCGTCGGCCAGCGCGGTGTCAACCTGTCGGGCGGGCAGAAGCAACGGCTGGCGCTGGCACGTGCCTTGCTGGCGCGCCCGGCGGTACTGGTGCTCGACGACGCCACTAGTGCGGTGGATGTCGCCACCGAGGCCAGGATCCAGCAGGCGCTGACGGCGCTGCCCGACCGGCCGACCCAGATCGTGGTAGCCCAACGGATCAGTAGTGTGCTGCACGCCGACACAATCCTGGTGCTCGACAAAGGGCAGATCGTCGCACGCGGCTCGCATGCCGAGTTGATCCGCACAAGCCCGATCTACCGCGAGATCTACGACTCACAGATCGAACACGGAGCACTCGGCCATGACTGATGCCCGCAGCAGCCGACCTGCCGCCGACCCGCCACCGCTCATGGGGCGCTTCGGCCCCGGCCGAAACATGGGCGGCACGATCGAAAAACCCCGCGATACCCGTGGCACCATCCGGCGCATCTGGGGGTATCTGCGGCGTCATCGCACTTCTCTGATCGCAACCGCCGCTATGGTTATCGCCACGAGTGCCCTTGGCCTGGTCGGGCCGTATCTGCTGGGGGTGGCGATCGATACCTTTCTGCTTGCCGGTGATCTGGCCGGGCTGGCTGGGATCTGCCTGCTCATGTTGGGCGCCTATGCCTTCACCTCACTGCTCACCTGGCTTCAGGCGTATGTGATGGCCGGTGCCGCCCAACAGAGTATTCGCGACATCCGCAGCGATCTGTTCGACCAGTTGCAACAGTTGCCGCTGCGCTTCTTCGACAGCCGGCCGCATGGCGATCTCATGAGCCGGCTGGCCAATGATGTCGATAATGTCAATCAGGTGCTCTCCGATGGCGTCATCCAGATTGTGTCGGGGGTACTTGGCATGGTCGGGGTCGCCGTGCTGATGCTGGCGATCAACCCGCCACTGGCGTTGGTGACCATCATGGTTACAACCATCATGACGCTTGGCCTGAACGGCTGGATCGCACCACGACTGCGAAGCGGCTTCCGCCAGCAACAGGCGGCACTCGGCAGCCTCAACGGCATGATCGAAGAGACGATCACCGGCCAGCGGGTGATCAAGGCCTACCATCGCGAGCCGGTGGTTATCGAGCAGTTCGGATCCGCCAACCAGGCCTTACGGCAGGCCGCCACACGAGCCCAGATCTTTGCGAGCTTCATCGGGCCGATGATGAACTTCATCAACAACCTGAGCCTGGCGGTTGTGGCCGGAGTCGGTGGCTGGATGGCGGTGCAAGAATTGGCGACGATTGGCATGATCGCCAGCTTCATCACCTTTTCGCGCTACTTCGGCCGGCCGTTGAGCGAACTCGCCAACCTGTACGGCACAATTCAGTCGGCAATTGCCGGTGCCGAACGAGTCTTTGCGATCATCGACGAGCCGGCCGAAACCGACGCCCCGCAGGCCCAGCCGATCGGCCCGTTGCGCGGCGAAGTCAGCTTCTCCGCAGTCGATTTCGGCTATCTGCCAGGGGTGCCGGTCTTGCAACAGGTCAGCCTGCATGCCGCCCCCGGCCAGACAATCGCCCTCGTCGGGCCGACCGGTGCCGGTAAGACGACCGTGATCAATCTGTTGACGCGCTTTTATGATGTAGATGGCGGGCAGATACTGATCGACGGGCATGACCTGCGGGATCTGCGGCGTGCCGATCTCCGCCGCCAGCTCGGCATTGTGCTGCAAGATACGTTTCTGTTCAGCACCACCGTTATGGAGAATATTCGCTATGGCCGGCCCACAGCGGCCGACGACGAGGTGTTTGCGGCGGCCCGGCTGGCCAATGCCGATCAGTTCATCCATCGCCTGCCCCAAGGCTACCAGACGCCGCTCTCTGAGCGGGGCGGCAACCTTAGCCAGGGGCAGCGGCAGTTGCTGGCGATCGCCCGGGCCATTCTGGCCGATCCGACCATCCTGATTCTTGATGAAGCCACTAGTAGTGTCGATACACGTACCGAACGACAGATCCAGGAAGCAATGCTGCGCCTCATGGCCGGCCGAACCAGTTTCGTGATTGCCCACCGGCTCAGCACCATCCGCGAAGCCGACCAGATCCTGGTCGTCAATCAAGGCAAGATTGTCGAACGCGGCACACATACACAGTTACTGGCCGGCGGCGGCTTCTATGCCCAGCTGTATGCCGGCCAACTCGAACAGCTCAGCGGCACTGCATAAGAAAGGAACTACCGCATGCCAC
>CALLZL010000295.1 GCA_937859575.1 uncultured Chloroflexota bacterium | reverse complement strand
TGATACCTGAAACTCAAACCCTTCACGGCGCATGGTCTCGATCAGGATCGTGAGGTGCAGCTCGCCGCGCCCGCTGACGGCAAACGCATCGGCGGCGTCGGTATCGGCAACCCGCAGCGCGACATCACGCTCAACCTCCTGGTAGAGTCGCTCACGCAGCTTGCGCGAAGTGACATGCGTGCCCTCACGGCCGGCAAATGGGCTGTTATTGACACTGAATGTCATGCGGACTGTCGGTTCTTCGACGGCAATCGGCGGTAGTTGCTCGGGATGTTCGGCATCGGCGATCGTGTCGCCGATACCGGCACCGGTGATGCCGGCGATGGCAATAATGTCACCTGCTTCGGCCTGTTCGGCTTCGCTGCGGCTGAGGCCATTGAAGACGAAGAGTTGGTTGATGCGCGATGCGGTGATGGTGCCGTCGTGGGCGATATGTGCCACCGGTTGTGCCTTCTGCAGGCGGCCGCGGCGCAACCGGCCGAGGAGGATCTTGCCCTTGTAATCATCATAGGTGGTGCTCGTCACCAGGAACTGAGCCGGCGCATCGAGATCGACGTCGGGGGGCGGGATCTGATCGATGATTGCATCGAAGAGCGGTTCGAGCGAATCGTGGATCTTGAGTGGCGAGCGGCCGGCAACGCCGCGGATGGCGCTGGTAAAGATCGTGGCAAACTCGGCCTGCTCGTCGCTGGCACCCAGATCAATAAACAGGTCGAACGTCTCGTTAACGACATGGTTGGGCCGGGCGTTGGGGCGATCGATCTTATTGACGACGACAATCGCGCGGTGGCCGGCCTGGAGCGCCTTGCGCAGCACAAAACGTGTCTGCGGCATGGGGCCATCGACCGCATCAACCAGAAGCAAGACACCATCGACCATATTCATCACGCGCTCAACCTCGCCGCCGAAGTCGGCATGGCCGGGGGTATCGACAATATTAATTTTGATGCCACGGTACAGAACGGCGGTATTCTTCGACAGAATCGTGATGCCGCGTTCACGCTCCAGATCGTTTGAATCCATGACACGTTCGGCAACCTGCTGGTTATCGCGGAAGATTTTCGACTGCCGTAGCAGGGCGTCGACCAGCGTCGTTTTGCCGTGATCGACATGAGCAATGATCGCAATATTGCGGATGTTGGTCTGTTGCATCTTTCTCACACAAAACGCCTCGACCGAATGACTGCGGTCGAGGCTGTTATCGTCGTTGCAGTGAATGCGCCTTGCGCTTCTTTATGTATTGTACCATAGAATTAATAACGCCCCATTGTGCTGCCTGCCTGTGCGTAGGGCGTATGGTTCTCTTTAGCCGCCCCTCTGAGGCTGCATGTCATCCTGAGCCGCTGTGCGGCGAAGGATCGCTCCGGGGGAAGGGACGAGCCCGGCGTCGCGGCCCTATCCTCGAAGAGCTGCGTCGCTGCGCTCAGCATGACATGCAGGCCCAGGGGCGTGCGGTGCTACCGCTGCACGCGGAATGCACCGATACCGGCATAGGCTGCCGCTTCGCCAAGCTCTTCTTCGATGCGCAGCAACTGATTATACTTGGCAACCCGGTCGGTACGGGCAGGCGCACCGGTCTTGATCTGGCCGGCATTGGTCGCCACTACCAGATCGGCAATCGTGACATCCTCGGTTTCGCCCGAGCGATGTGAGACGACGGCCGTCCAGCCGGCGCGATTGGCCATAGTGATCGCGCTGAGGGTTTCGGTGAGCGAGCCGATCTGATTGAGTTTGATCAGAATGGAGTTGGCGGCCTGTTCTTTGATGGCGCGTTCAAGGCGCTTGACATTCGTGACGAGGAAATCGTCGCCGACGAGCTGGACACGATCGCCGATACGGGCACGCAGCAGTTTCCACCCCTCCCAATCATCTTCGTGCAGGCCGTCTTCGAGCGAGATCAGCGGGTAGCGGGCAGCGATATCGGCCCAGTATTCGACCATTTCGGCACTACTGAGCACGCGATTTTCGCGGGCGAGGTGATAGTTGCCTTCGTGATACAGTTCGGTGCAGGCCGGATCCATTGCCAGCATGATCTGTTCGCCGGGGCGGTAGCCGGCTTTCTCGATCGCCTCCATGATCAGCTGGAGTGCGGCCTCGTTGGTCGGCAGGCTGGGGGCAAACCCACCTTCATCACCGACATTGGTGCTGGCGCCACGGTCGTGGATGACATTCTTCAGGCTCTGGTAGATCTCGGCCCCCCAGCGCAATGCCTCGCGAAAGCTGGTTGCGCCGACCGGCATCACCATAAACTCCTGGAAGTCGGTGCTATCTTGGGCGTGTTTACCACCGTTGAGGATGTTGAGCATTGGCACCGGCAGGGTATGGGCGAAGACGCCGCCGAGGTAGCGATAGAGCGGCAGGCCAAGCGCGGCAGCGGCCGCTTTGGCGGTTGCCAGCGACACACCGAGAATGGCATTGGCGCCGAGTTTCCCCTTATTCTCACTGCCGTCGAGTTTGATCAACTCCTGGTCGATACCGATCTGGTCGGCGGCATCGAGGCCGATCAGCGCTTCGGCAATCGCATCATTGACATTCGCAACCGCCTTCTGCACCCCTTTGCCGCCATAGCGCTGCTTGTCGCCGTCACGCAGTTCAATTGCCTCGTGGGCACCGGTTGATGCGCCCGAAGGCACAATCGCCCGGCCGATATCACCGCTTTCGAGCTGCACATCGACTTCAACAGTCGGATTCCCGCGTGAGTCGAGCACTTCCCGACCAGTGACACCAATAATGGTGGTAGACATACGATTTGCTCCTTATAGTGCTGATTGTGATGAAGTTAGTGCCAGGCACAGCACCCGAAGCACGGCTATGATCCGGGTGCCGGCACGAAGGTGAACCCTAGGTTCGGGGCAGGCCGAGCGTATCATACAGCCGGGCGAAGTCGAACGACTCATCGAGCATGCTGATGAAGCGGGTAAGCTTGGCCTGTTGTTTGAAGCGTACATGACCAAAGACACTCTCGGCGCGTTCAACCGTCGAGAGGGTATCATCAGGCACAAAAATGATCGGAACCTGGCGCTCTTCGGCGCGATCGATCACTTGCGGTACCGGGCGGAGATTGCCGGTCAACACCAGGACAGATGTCGAGGTTTCGAGGGCCGCGAGCTGAAGATCGGTGCGATCGCCGCCGGTAATAACGGCTTTGTTGGCCCGGCGGCGGAAGTGCGAGAGGGCCGCCTCGCCCCCCATGGCACCGATCAGCATATGTTCAACCAGCCGTTCGTTCCAGGCCGGGTTACCGATGATCTGCCCGCCGAGGAATTCATACAGATCCGCGACGGTGACGCCGGCAAGCTGGGCATCTTCGGCGAGGGTCGCAAAGACCGGAATACCGCGTGATTGGAGGAACGGCACAACCCGGCTGCGTACAAAGTCGAGTTTGGGTGTTTCGATCTGGTTGATCAGCACGCCGATCAGCCGATCGCCGAGGTAGCGCTGCACCGCCAGGATCGCATCAAGCGACAGCAGAGTGCGGTAGCGGGTAACGAGCAGCACCGGTGCCTGCAAGGTATCGGAGACATGATCGGCCGATAGATCGACGATCGAGCCTTCGGCCCAGGTATTGGCACCCTCAAGCACCACCAGATCTTTGTCGCGTGAAACACTGACATACGCATCACGCAGGCGGCGCGAGAAATCAACACTCTGGCCGCGCAAGATCGACTCGATCACGCTTTGTGTCACAAGTACCGGTGCGATTCGATCAAGTGGATCCGCCAGATCAAAATGTTCGCGGATGAAGGCGGCGTCTTCGTCGAGCACCGCGTCGTCGGTCCGCGTGACCGACACACTGACCGGCTTCATGTAGCCGATCGCGAATCCATCGCGGTGCGCCCGATCAAGCAGGCCAATACAGACGGCGCTTTTTCCGACGAAGGTTTCGGTCGACGCGATGTAGAGCGTTGCCATCGCCCTTCTCCTTTGCATCTTTTGCTCTTCAGGATGGTTTCTCTGAGGCGGGCACGATCATGCATTGATCATTGCCGCCCCAGAGCAAGCATATGGGGCATAGCCCCACTACGACACGCTGCTTACCCCTGTAGGATGATCCGGGCGTCGACAACCGTTGCGCCTTCGCCCTGGTTATAGACGATCAGCGGATTAATATCCATCTCGACAATTTCCGGGAAGTCGGTCACCATTTGTGAAACGCGCAGCAGAACATCTTCGGCGGCATGCAGATCGGCCGGCGGTTCGCCACGTACGCCCTGCAGCAGCGGCAGTGTGCGGATCGAGCGGATCTGCTCGCGTGCTTCCTCGCGGCTGATAGGTGCCAGGCGAAAGGCAACATCCTGCAGCACTTCGACATAGATACCGCCCAGGCCAAAGGCGAGCAGCGGGCCGAACTGCGGATCGCGGCTGACGCCGACGAGAACCTCGCGCCCTTTGCGTACCTGTTCTTGCACCAGCACACCCCAGATCGTTGCATCGCGGCTATACTTGCGTGCCCGATACTCGATCAGTTCGTAGGCATCGCGAGCCATGGCAGCATCGGTAATGCCGACCTTCACCCCGCCGATATCGCTCTTGTGGAGAATATCGGGCGACGAGATCTTCATGACGACCGGGTAACCGATCTGCGCGGCCAGAGCCGCCGCTTCATCGGGTGATTGCGCCAGCAGCGATTGCGGCAGGCGCATGCCGTAGGCTTCCATCACCTCGCGGGCTTCGATCTCGCCAAGCTCGACTCGACCGGCGGCCCGCACCCGTTCAAACAGCGCTTTTACCCGATCCAGATCAACATGATACCGTACATGCTCACCAACCGGGCGTTCGCGCCAGCGGCGCTGATGAACCATGGCGTGCAATGCACCGACCGCCTGCTCGGGGAAGGCGTAATTTGGAATGCGATGTGAATTCAGGATCGCAAGAGCCGGCCCCAGGCTGACGGCACCCATATAACTGGTGACGACCGGCTTGGTTCCGGCGGCCGAAAGGCGTGCAACGACACGTGCCGTCTCTTCCGGTTCGCTGCCCGCCTGTGGTGTGAAGAGCACCAGTGCGGCATCGACATTCGGATCGGCCAGTGCTGCTGCCAGCCCGACTTCGTAGCGGTCGGCGCGTGCATCGCCGATCACATCAATCGGATTATAGACGCTTGCGGTTGGCGGCAGGCCATGCTGCAGGCGTGTGATGGTCTCGGGGGGGAACTGCGCCAGCCGCAGGCCGCTCCGCTCGACGGCATCGGTGGCGATGATCCCCGGGCCGCCGGCGTTGGTCACAATCGCGATCCGATCGCCGCCGATCGGCGGCTGATACGCAAATGCCAGCGCATAGTCGAACAGCTCTTGCATCGAACGTGCCCGCAGCACACCACTCTGGTCGAATGCCGCTTCGTAGGCGCTTTCCGAACCGGCCAGCGACCCGGTATGCGACGAAATTGCACGTGTGCCGGCTTCGGTTGTGCCGCTTTTGATGGCAATCACCGGCGTGTGCTTGGTGACCTCGCGCGCCGCCTCGATGAAGGCCGCTCCATCGCTGATCCCTTCCAGATACGCCAGAATGACACGGTTGGTCGGATCACCGCCCCAGGCACGCAAGAGTGCCACCTCATCCACATCCGCCTTATTGCCGAGGCTGACGAAGCGCGAGAAGCCGATCCCCTGGCTGGCGCTCCAGTCGAGAATGGCGGTACACAGCGCCCCCGACTGCGACATAAACGCGATCTCGCCATTGCCTGGCATGAGCGCCGCAAACGAGGCGTTCAGCCGGGTGGTGGTGTCGATAATGCCAAGGCAGTTAGGCCCGACCATGCGCATACCATAGTGGCGCACCAGCGTTACAAGCTGCTGTTCGAGGTCACGCCCCTCTTTGCCGACCTCTTTGAAGCCGGCGGTGATGACCACCAGGCCGCGCACCCCGCTCTTACCGCAATCTTCGACAACCGACAGCACAGCCTGCACCGGCACGACCAGCACCGCAAGATCGACAGTACCGGGAACAGCACTGACGGATGGGTAGCTATCGAGTGCTAGAATGCTGCTTGCCGTCGGGTGGATAGGTATGATACGGCCCGTATAGCCATTGTCGATGATGTTGCGTAGAACGCGGTGCCCGAGTTTCGTCGGATCGGGTGAGGCACCAATCACGGCGACGGACTGTGGAGCAAAGATTGCTTCAAGCATAGCTGCTCCCTCTAACTCTTTCCCTGGCTATAATACCTGATCGGCGACAGACCGGCAAGAAGGAGCTCGGGGATGCAATGCTCGTGGGGTTGTGGTTTGCTCACCGCAGGTTGAGAAGAGGGAACACACCGGTGGGGAATTGCGAAGTAGTATCCGGATCGAAAACGCCGCGCTGTGCAGCGGCTATGCCGCTGCACAGCGCGGATGCACTATTCGTCGACCGCCAGGGCCCGGCTACGTTCGCGGCGCGGCACGATCTCCCACGATTCGCGATCCTGCTTGAGTTGGAGCGTTACGCCACGGCTGCCGGATTCGACCAGTTTCTGTGCGACCATGAGGGCCAGCAGGGCATCCTCGCCGCGCACCGGCGCCGTGCCCTTTTCGCTGACGGCGCGGGCGAAGGCATCGAGCTCGGCGCGCAGCGGTTCTTTCTTATTGACTTTATAGCGGATCATGCGCCCTTCGGCAACCCCAAGCACCGAGAGGTGATACTCGTTGCCTTGCGGTGCGGCATCGTTTTCGTAGAGTGTCAGATCCTGGGTGATATAGTTGGCAACGAACATACCGCGTTCACCAATCACCGAAAGCTCGCGTACCTTGGTTGGTGCCAGCCAGTTGATATCGAGCAGGCCGATGATCTCATTTTCGAAGCGCAACACGGCCGTCAGCAGATCCTCGTGGGCTGTGTGCAGCCGCTGCCCCAATTCGGCATGCAGCTTGGTGACGATCGCATCCGTCAGGTAGTGCATGATGTCGAGGTCGTGGGTTGCCAGGTCGATAACCACACCGACATCCTTGATACGTGCCGGGAAGGGGCCAATCCGGCGGGCACAGATCTGGTAGACCTTGCCGAGCGCGCCGCTTTCGATCTGCTCTTTGAGGGCAATAATCGCCGGATTAAAGCGTTCGATATGGCCGACGGTGAGCATGGTGCCGGTTTCGTGGGCCAGGGCGACGAGTGCGGCACCTTCTTCGACGGTGGCGGCAATCGGCTTTTCGACCAGGGTGGCCACGCCGGCCTGGAGCGTGGCACGCGCTACACCGAAGTGGAGCTCGGTTGGCACAACGACCGAAACCATGTCGAGTTGTTCGCGTTCGAGCATCTGACGGTAATCGGTATAGGTACGTACATGGTGGCGCTGTGCGAGTCGGTTGAGTGCGTTCTGATCCGGATCAGCCACGGCAACCAGTTCTACATCATCCATTTCGGTATAGACACGGCAGTGGTTACGGCCCATGATTCCGGCACCGATGACTGCTGCACGCAGGATCTTCGTCATGTTTCCGACTCCTTTCGCCCGGGGTGGTTTGTATGTAGCAGTGTTGCAGCCCGGCGAACCGGGGAGCATCTGTTATGCTACAGGGTTTGATTGCGTCAATACGCGCCGCGACCGGTCAGCAGCGCCGGGATGGTACGGAACAGGATCTGGATGTCGAGCCAGATTGTGTAGTTGCGGATGTAGTGCATATCGAGCCGTACGCGATCTTCATACGACAGATCGCTACGACCGCTCACCTGCCAGAGGCCGGTAAGGCCCGGTTTGACGGTCGAGAGATTGTGCTGCCATTTGCCGAATTTTTCGAGCTCGCTGCGGGTGATCATCCGTGGGCCAATCAGGCTCATATCACCCAGCAGCACATTCAACAGCTGCGGCAGTTCGTCGAGGCTATAGTGGCGTAGGAAGGCGCCGATCTTTGTGATCCGCGGATCGTCTTTCAGTTTGCCATGCTGTTCGAGTTCGTGTCGCTCAGCTTCGCTGAGGAGTCGATCACCTTCGAGATGCATGGTGCGGAACTTAAAGGCATCGAACTCGCGTCGCCCCTGGCCAATCACACGCCGGCGATAGATCACCGGGCCGGGTGAATCACGTTTGATCAGGATGCCAAGCACGATAAAGAACGGCATCAGTGCCAGCAGCGCACAACCAGCCAGGGTGTAGTCGAGCATGGCTTTGGCGACGCGGTGCAGCCCGGTGATCCGGGTCTTGTCGAGAATCAGCAGCGGGACGAACCCTTCTTCGCGGACACGAACGCCGGTGGTGAGCAGTTCGAACAGCCCGGAAGCCAGGCGTACCTCAACATTCTGCAGGGCATCGAGTGTGCTATAGACGGCCAGCAGCCGTTCGCGCATCATGGCGGTATTGGCGATGACAACCGTTTCGACCTGCTGAAGATCGACAGTGCTGGTAAAGGCGTTGGTATGGCCGATCACCGGAATACCTGGGATGGGCTCGGCCCCGACACTCAGGTAGTCGTCGATGAAGCCGATCACATGCAGGCCGGAAGTAGGAGCTTCAACAAGCTGTTGAGCAACGGCGATCCCCTCGGGATTCGCCCCGACGATTAGCGTCCGGCTGAGGAAACGGCCGGCCTGACGTTGCGAATAGATGAAGCGCCGGATCATGAAGCGGCTAATCATGCCGAGCAAGACCATTAAGCCCCAGGCGAGCAGCAGCCAGCCACGGGCAACGATAAACTCAGGCTGGATGAAGGTCAGCACGATCAGCACCACGACACCGGCGGTAGCTGCATTGAAGAGGCGTTCGTACTCGGTGGTACCGCCGAGCAGGTTGGTTGGCTGATACAGCCCATAGAGCCAGAAGAGCAGCAGGTAGGCCGGCAGGATACCGACGATCACCAGCGCATAAAAATCCGGATCAAACGTTCCGGCATCGAAGATCGGCAGGCCGAACTGGAAGCGAATGACATGCGCCAGTGTAAAGCTCAACAGGATGACACAGGCATCAGAAAGGATGAGCCCGGCGCGCATCAGCCTGCGTTCATGACGACGTGTCTCGCGCGGCTTTGCGCTTGTGATCGAACCTTCAAACGTGCTCATCGAATTCCCCCTCGATTGGCGGGTTCTTCGTACAGAATGCTGGCGAACGGCCGTATCGGCAGGTTCTACCACGGGTGGCTCCTGCGTCGGTTGCATCAGGCGACCGCCGCAGGCACCTCAGCCGGCGCATGCGTCTGGGCAGCGGCGATGGTCGCCGCAGCCTTCATCGCATGAGCGACGGCAGCTTCACCATTGGTGAGTTGTGGGTAGATCTGGCCGCTATTGATCAGGAACAACCCGGCGATATCGCTTTCGAGCGGCGCGATATCGTCGGTACGCCCGAGCGGATGCAATGGTTCGACATACCGCTCGCGGCCGATTCGAATTGCGGCAATATCGTCATCTTTCAGATCGGGGAACATCTGGCGCAGATAGACGAGGAACGAGCGCGTGAGCGTTTCGTTGTCCATCTGGGCAAAGACGTTATCGGGTGTGACATACTTTGGCAGGTAGATGAGATGGTAACCGCCGGAATATTCGGTCTGGATGAGATTGGTGGTCTCGATGACACCAGTGAATGGGATGCGCTCATCGGTGATATTCAGCGTATAGTAGGGTGTGAGCGGGCGGCGCATCACCAGCAGCATACAGACGATGCCGAGATAATCTTCGAGGCGGCTCCAGCGTGCGGAAACTTCGGCGGCAGCCGGCGGCAGTAACCGGCGGGCAATCGGTGTCTGCATCGTGATGGCGACGGCATCGCTTGATACTTCGCCATCGGCCAGATGCAGACCGGTCACGCGGCCATTATTGATCTGCACTTGCTTGACGGTCACACCGGTGTTGATCTCGCCGCCACGGGCGCGGATTTCGCGGGCCAGGGCCTGGATAAACATATCGTAGCCACCGGTGAGGAAACACATCTGCTCGGTGGCACCGGTTTTGCCGCGTGTATCGGTGGTGCGCACCAGCCGCGACCAGATATAGGTTGCGGGAACCGTATCGAAGGTGCCGTCGAATTTGGCGCGCAGCAACGGCTTCCAGATATGTTCGACAGTACCGCGCCCGCCAAGCCGGGTGAGCCATTCGAGCACCGGGATCTGTTCGAGATCACGCCAGTTCTTTACCCGCCGTGCCTGCAGGATCGTCAGGCCGAGTCGAAAACGATCTACCATCGAGAGCGGCGGGAAGCGCAGGGAAACGGCCGGGGGCGACACCGGGGAGGAAATGGTGTTGTGGGGGAACCCCCTCTGGGGGGGGGTGGTGCGCCGATCGCCCCTCAGGCCGAGCTCTTCGAACATCGCCATGAGGGTACGGTCGCTGCTCAGAATGGCGTGGTAGTAGCGATCGACTTCGAGGCCGTCGAGCTCGGGGAAGCGGGTGCGCCCCATCAGGCCGCCGAGTTCGGTGGAACGCTCCCAGATGCGGACATGATGGCCGCGCTTGATGAGATCGTACCCCAGGGTAAGCCCGAGAACACCGCCGCCGATAATATCGATAGTGCTCATTGCAACTCTCTTTGTGCTGGTCGTTCAAGCCACAGCTACTGTAGCAGGCAGGGCTGAATTCACGATGAAAGGCCCCGGTTGAATGATGAACGTTTCTTCAATTCATGGGCCGGGGAGAAGCCAAACGGCATCGCGCATACCGATAAGACAGGTACACACCATGCCGTTTCTTTTGTGAGAGAAGCACCAGCTATGCAGGTGCCGTTGGTTCCCGATCGATATTTGCGACACCGGGTGCCGACAACTCAGCTTCTGGCAACCATTGCGACGCCGACGCAGATCACGACCAGGCCGATCCAGCGCAGTGGTGGGATGGTTTCGTTGAGAATCGCCCACGAGGCGATCGTGATCAACACATAGCTAAGGCTGGCAAATGGGTAGACGAAACTCAGATCAGCGCGGTTGAGCGCCAGGAGCCAGAAGAAGACACCGCCGAAGTAGATCGCCATACCGACGATGATATGCGGCGAAGTGGCGATACGCCAGATCAGAGCCGGCAGGGCCGACATACTCAAATCGAGTGCACCGAGCTGAGTCATACCGATCTTCAGCAAGAGCTGGCCGGCAACCCCGGTAATGGCCGGGATGAGAACAAGGATCAGGGTCAGTGTCATCGGAGAGACTCCTCGTCGTTGTGTAGTGCCAGGCAGGCCGGTAGCGGGCGCTGCAACGGGTTCGGCGGGCATTGATTCCTCCTGCGGTATCATCCAATAAGCTCCTGCATAGCGGCCAGGGCGCGTTCGCTTGCCCCGGCCCAGATCGGAGCCTGTGCCGCACGCAGGCGTTCGAGTGCCGCCGGCTGCAGCCATTGCTGCGCTCCATCACGGATCGATGTTTCGGTGTTGCCGACGAGCACATGCATGCCGGCTTCAACCAGATAGCGCCATTCTGTCTCTTTGCGTAAGATCAGGGTTGGTACCCCAAGCGCCCCGGCTTCTTCCTGTAACCCGCCCGAGTCGGTCAGCAGGGCTTCGGCATTCCCCACCAGTTTGAGGGTATCGAGGTAGCCGAGAGGTTCGCAGACCCGAATCGCAGCCGGCATGTCGAGCCCTTGCTGCCGCATGGCCGCCGCAGTGCGCGGGTGGAGCGGAAAGACGAGCGGGCGCGTCGTGGCGATCGCACCGAGTGCACGCAGCATGCCCGGTAGTTGTTCGGCGGTTGTGTTTTCGCTGCGATGGAGCGTGACAACCAGGTACGGCGTTGCCAACTCAAGGCGCGTGAGGATGTCGGATGCTGCAGCACGTTCGCGATTACGATAGACGGCATCGATGTCACTTGAGCCGATCACCCGGATGCGTTCGGCGGGCAATCCTTCGTTGCGCAGGTTGCGATTGGCGATCTCGTCGGCTGCGAGAAGCAGTGCCGAGATGTGATCGACCACGATGCGGTTGAGTTCTTCGGGCATATCGCGGTTGAACGAACGCCCGCCCGCTTCGAGGTGAACGACCGGGATGCCAAGTTTGGCGGCGCACAGCGCCCCGGCCAGTGTCGTATTGGTATCGCCCTGCACAAGCACCAGATCCGGTTGTTCGGCAAAGAGGATCGGCTCAAGCCGCGCCAGCATGCGTGCCGTCTGCTCGCCATGGGTTGCCGAGCCGACCGCCAGGGTGTGATCCGGTTGTGGCAACCCCAGTTCGGTGAAAAAGAGCTCGTCCATCTCGAAGGAGTAGTGCTGGCCGGAATGTACCAGAATATGGCGATACTGCTCGCGGATGAGCGGAATCAGTGGCGATAACTTAATGATCTCGGGGCGTGTTCCGAGTAAGGTCAGAACCGTTTTCATGCTCTTCTCGCTCTCTTGATGGCGTACGGCCACAGCGTGTCAGACGCGGCGCGTTCGCCGGCCGGGTGTGGTGAGTTTGCGCCAGATGATACCGGCCTGGAAGCGCAGGTGTGATCTGATGATCTTCCAGATTTTGGCCTTCGACTGGCCATAGCGGCGCACCCGCAGAATGGCCGGATATTCGGCGACCCGATAACCCGCGAAGATGGCACCAACCAGCAGCTCCGACATCACCAGATACCCTTCGTCGGTGGTCGGTACCTGTTCGACAACTTCGCGCCGATACGCCCGGTACATTGCCGTCCAGGTGTGAATGCGCCAATCGACCAGAAGCCGGTATAAGAGCGAGGCGCCCTTGCTGAGGGTGATGCGGTAGGCCGGCACGCCATCGACACCGCCCTGTGGGTGATAGGCCGACGATGTGACGATATCGACGTCGGCAGTGAGTTTGTCGAGCAGACCAGGGATTGTTGTGAAGGGGTAGGTGCCGTCGCTATCGGTCACAACGATGACTTCGCCGACGGCATTGGCAAACCCGGTGCGCAGTGCTACCCCAAGGCCGCGGTTGCGATCATGCCGGGCGATTCGAACATGCTCCCAGGTAGCGAAGGCATTGGTGAGCAGTTCGTAGGTAGCATCGGTGCTACCGTCGTCAACAAATACCAGCTCATATGGGCCACGCTGCTCGAGCTCAGCACGAATGGCAGTGAGTTGCTCGTGCATCTGCGCAATGCTGTCGGCCTCGTTATAGCAGGGGATAACAAGCGAGAGTTTCATTGGTTACCTTCCTTGTACGCCACATTGCAGCGTGATTATGCGGCGGGGTGATGAAGGAAGGATGAATCGCCTGCGGCAGACGATGTGACAATCCCGTTACTTAGTGTCGTGAGGCAGTGATTCAGTTGCGATAGCGGAACTGGATGCCGTAATAGCGCTTGAAGAACTGGATGAGTTCGTGGAATACCGGATCATGTTCGCGATCGCTCTGCATGCTGATGAAATCGGCCTGTGCCACGACAGCGGCAGGCGGCTGCCAATCACTGCGATTGATCAGGAGCAACAGCCGGCGGGCCGGATCGAGCGGCGGAATGATCCCGGCGGCAGGGATGCAGCAGATCTGGTAGGGAGCACCGCGAAATGTGAAGTGGAGCGAACCGGCAGCATCCTGTTCGGCACTGATGCCATACTGCCGGGCAAGGATCGCTTCATTGAAATGGCGCAGCATCTGGCTGATCGCCGCATCGACACGGCGGGGTGTCATGTTGCGCCGTACACGCGCCATGGTTGTGATCGGTTGGGCAGGAAACCCTTCGGCCACCGTACCGGAAGCGATATTGCCCGTCACTACCGAGCGCGAATTGATAAACACCTCATCGCCGATCGTGACGCCGGGGTGGATGAAGACTCCGGCGGCGCACCAGACGTAATCGCCGATCGTGACACCGCCGAAGCGCACCCAAAACCCTTCGGTGAATGGCAGGAACGAGCCGTGGGTATAGATCATGGTGCGTGCGCCAACGGCACTATAACGGCCGAGCCGCACCGGTTCGTCGCAGTTGATCAGCGATTGTGGCCCGACATAGGCGTGTTCGCCGATGATCAGATCGCCGGCACCATACACAAGCGTAAAGCTGCTGACGATCGCATAACGGCCGATATGCAGATCGCCGCCGCACTGGATGATCGTGAGCGAACGGATCTCACTCGCTTCACCAAGTGCAAGATGCCGCGCGGCGACGGCCGCAAACCAGCCGATGCGGGCACCACGCCCGATCTGTGCCCCGCAGAAGGTGCGCAGCAGCCAGAGTTTGATCGGCGGTGGTGCGAAGAAGACCAGCACAAACAGCAGTGGATTCATGCGGCTCCCTGGGCGATAGGGCGGCCGAGCCCATGGCTGGCGCGCTCAAGTGCGGTAGCCCGATCGATCCAGTGGCGTGCGATCTGTGCCGGAGTCGCCAGCCAGAAGGTGCCACGGGCGCTCAGGTCGTCGAGCAGCGCCAGATACAGCTTCGACCAGCCGGGGAAGAGTGTGTCGTCGTAGACATAATCGTGGATATTGGCGCACATAACGCCCCCCTGTGCCGCGACGCGATCAACCAGGCCCCGCAGAATATCGGCTGGCTCGCCGGGGTTGCAGTGACGTGCGCCGAAGGCCTGATCGTCCATCCATGCGGTTGGGATCTGCAGGGTTTTCAGGGCGCGTCGTTCACCCTGGTGGAACGGGAAGAACGGCCAGCAACTGGCACGCCGCCAGCCGACATAGCGATCGTGAAAGAGTGAAGTATCGTACAGCAGGCCGATCTTCTCATGGATCAGCAGGGTCGCCTCGGGATCGTGCGGATCGAGGTGCCAGTAGTGGTGGCGATTACCGAGGATGCTGCCGCCGCTGGCGTATTCGAGCGCCTGTTTTTCGGCCGCGAAGCGGGCAGTGCTCTGGTAGGCGCGGTAGCTGGCGTGCATGCCGATCTCGAAGCCGGCATCGCGCAAGCGGGCAAAGAGTTCGCGGAACTGCGGTGCCCGGATGTCGTAGAAGCTGTCGGGCGTACCGGCGGCATATTCGATCAGCGAGCCTTTGCGTGCCACGAAGTAGAAGGCCGAGCGCAGGCCGAAACGCTCTTCGGCGCGCATCCACTCGGCAAAGCGCCAGTGGTTGCGCCGGCCGCCGGCCACCTCGGCGGCGGCGCGCAGGCCACCAACCCCCTGGCGTGCCAGGATGCGCAGTGGTTCGAGCCAGCGTACGACTTCGGGGTAATCGACATCGTGGGTGCCGCAGGCGGCCGCCCGCCGGCCGTGTGGCCAGCGCGGCAGCGGGGGTGGCACGCTGCGCAGCATCAGAGCCCGTTCGAGGCCAACCCCGATACCGGATGCCATGGCTCGCCGCAACGCCAGGTTTGCCTGATACGGTGAATCCGCCAGATCGAGGTAGCCATGCTTATTTTTGTTGAAGGACGCCTCTTCCTGGCCGGTTGTCAGCCAGAAGAAATCGAACAGCACATCGCGCCCGATACGTACCTGCTGTTCGGCAGTAACGATAAAGGATTGATCATCCGGCTGTTCGGCATACTGTGGTACGGCCCAATCGCCATGGGCGCCGACCCCAGCGAGCCGCAGGGTTGCCGGGGTACGCCAACGGGCCGGTTCGGCGCGCAGCCAGATACGCGCCTGCGGCCGGAAGTTCGGATCGGCACTATAGGCGATATCGCATGCGGCGGCCGGATCATCACTTTCGCACCACGCATAGCCGATACCGGTCAGTAGTGTGCGCCAGGCCCAGGTGATTTCGGCGGCATGATCTGCCAGAAGCACCGGGTCGATGCTGATTGTGATCTGATGCATTGCGTTTACCGCCGCATCTTCTTAAAACGCGCACTATGCTGTGCCTGGTTGGCGATCTCGATCTTCACCGGGATCTTGAAGCTGGCCAGATGTTCGCGACAGAAACTACGCACACGGCGCTTGAGCGAATCGAGCTCCTCCGGTTCGACCAGGTTGATACGTGCTGCGACAATATTGCCGGTGATCGGGTTCTTTTCGCCAAACACGGTCGCATCGCGTACATTTTCGAGTTGCAGCAAGACACTCTCAACCTCGGCAGGGTAGACCTTCTGGCCGCCGACGTTGATGATCTCGGTGCGCCGGCCGAGGATGCGAATATATTCACCATCGACCTCGACCATATCCTGGGTGTTCATCCAGCCTTCTTCGTCGAACGGGCTGGGTGCGTTGAGGTAGCCGAGCATTGCGGAACGTGCCCGCACAAAGAGGATGCCGTCGACCACCTTCGTCTCAAATCCTTCACCGCCGACCTTCACCCAAAGCGAACCGTCTTCACGCGACTTCGAGCGCAGAATGCCAAGCTCCGAGAGGCCGTATGTCTGCTGCAGGCGCACATTGGGGAAGATCTCGTGGACGCGGCGCAGTGTCGATTCGGGCATCACTTCGGTGCCATAGGTGATCAGTTCGAGCGAACTGAGATCAAAGCCACGGTATGCCTCCGACATCAACAGCAGGTTAAGGAAGGTTGGCGATGTCGGCAATAGCTGCACCCCGTGATGGGCAATTGCCGCACAGATCGTTTCGGGATCGCGCGAGCGAATAGCAACCACCGTACCGCCGTTCGAGAGCGTATAGAAGAGTGTATTGATACCACCGATATGATCGAGCAGCAAAAAGGTGATCGTACACTTGCGGTTCCGCTGCACCTTGAATTTATCGAGCAGCGGCACAAAGTTGTGCAATGCCGCCTTGCTCTTGCCGGTCGAGCCCGACGAAAAGAGCACCAGGCCGGGGGTATTGCTTGCCGTCAGCGAACGAGTCAGTTCATTCTGCACCGTCACACCGCGCTGGGTGACGGAGTAGCCGTCGCTGGTATCGAAGCTGATCACCACCTGCACTTCGGCAATATCGAGAAACTCCTCGCGCTGTGCAGCGACCGAGTCGGTCAGCGGCACAACGATTGTACCGAGGTCGATCAGCGCCAGCAGCAGGGCACATGCGCCGGGCGAATAATCGCCTTCGAGCGTCACCACCTGGCCGGGCTGCACCCCGGCCGTCTGTAATTCGCCGCGCCAGACACCGACGCGGGCGATCAGATCGGCATACGAATAGGGCTGATCATTCCAGACGATTGCCGGATCGTCGGCCCATTGCTGCATGCGTTCAAGAAGCCATGCGATACTCATCCTGCACCTCCGAGGTAGATCACCTGGCCGGTGATATAGTTGCTTTCGGGGCGAATGAAGAAGTCGATAACATTGGCGACATCTTCATAGCGGCCGAGTCGTTTGATTGCCAGTTCGTCGATGATCTGCTGGATCTTGTCGGCCGGTACACCACGGATGAGATCGGTTTCGATTGGTGTCGGGCCGACGGCATTGACGGTAATGCCGAATGGGGCAAGTTCGCGTGCCAGAATGCGGGTTAAGGTTTCGACGGCACTCTTCGATGCGGCATAGAGCGCTTCACCTTCGAGGCGCATCGGAACGGCGATCGTGCTCATGTTGATGATGCGACCGAAGCGGCGGCGCTGCATCAGGCGGGCGCTCTCGCGTGCTACCAGGAATGTACCGCGCACGTTGGTATCCATGATTCGGTCAACGGTGGTAGCCGGCGTCAGCAGGGTGTGGTTCATCGAGGCGACGCCGGCATTGTTGATGGCTATATCGAGCCGGCCATGACGGCGTTGGATCGATGTGAGCATCTTCTTGACCTGTGCCTCATCGGCGACATCGACGAGATGGTGGGTATAGGCGGGATGCGACCAATCGGCTGCATCACGGCTGCATCCCTCGACGATATCACCGGCGGCGAGGAACTGCTCGGCAAGGAAGCGACCGATCCCTTTGCGCGTCCCGCTGATCAGGATGACGCGCGCCTCAGCCATTGCCCTGCTCCTCGACAATCAGCCCGACGACATAATCGGCGAGGGTGCCGACGGTGCGGAACGGGCTATTCTTCTGCGACATGGCACGTTCGTCGGCCAGGGTGAGCGCAACGCCATGCTCTTCGTCGATTCGCTGTTCGAGATCGACGATCAACGTCACCATGCCGAGTGAGTCGATCACGGCACGCCGGCCGATCAGGTATGTCTCTTCGCCAAGCGGCTCGGAGCTGGGGGTACCGTTCTGCTCCAGAACCTCCGCGAGTGCGGCGGTGACAAGCGCAAGCACTTCGCTGCGCCCGGGTGTATTCGTCATTGTGTACCTCGTCTGTTGCTGCATTGGTTGGTTGACTCGGATTATTCGTATGTGATGATAGCAGGAAAAAATGACATGTGCGTAAACTTCGTGGGAAGCAAAACAACAAAATGATCACTCTGCCGACACATCCCACTATAGCGAGGTGCAGAAGTATTGATCTGTGCGTATGCGGGCGAGCCGCCCGCGCTCCCAGCGATCAATCGTTTTGCACTTTGCTATAGTGTCGGCAGAGTTCTGTCGTAACCCATCGAATCGAGCAGGGCTGGGTCTGTTATGGATCGAGGATGAGTATTCGCAGCATCGGCAGATAGATCCGCTGATCGAGATCAATATCGGGTTTGATGGTTACGGTTGCCGTTGGAGTCGCGGTCTCTTCCGGTAGCGTTTCGGGTGTTGTCGTCGAGGTCGGCGTCATTTCATCAGGCACAGAGGTCGGCGTCGGGGTATGGGTGGGAGTGAAAGTCGGCGTCGGGATATGGGTCGGTGTGCTGGTGGATGTATG
>CALLZL010000294.1 GCA_937859575.1 uncultured Chloroflexota bacterium | reverse complement strand
ACCCACGTTCCGTCGTGAATCGAGTCGGGACTCACGTTGCCGGAACGGTCTGTGTGAAAGGTAAGCTTGAACACCTCTTCCCCTGGCTTCCCAGGGCCCGTAAGGTGTACTTCAGATCCACCGGGTTTGATCAGGACCTCACCTGAGGTCATACCTAAGTCTAACCACCACTCCCGTCGATAGATATCGCCACTGGAGTTCTTCTGCTGGCTCATCGTTAACCCTCCTTGGTTTTGAACGATTGATTGCCGATAGATGTCGCACCCCACCCTGACGCAGAAGTAGACAAAGAGGTGGCGATTGCCATCAGTCACCCCTTACATTCAATCGTCTAGTCTTCCTGATCCAAACAGGTTAAGCACAAACCTTCCTCGTTTGGCTCCTCGTACTCTGCACCGCACTCCTGACAGTACATTGGACCAGGAAGGCCGTTAACAGGTTGACTGATTGAACCAAGAAAATACTGACCTGCGTCGTAGCGTACAGTCCTGGAAACGCGTGTGCGAACCTTGATAGTGTACCGAATTGTGACTTTTCTTCTCCGCATTTAGTGCTCCTTGGATGAGAAACATACGATATCTAGTAACCTCGCACTTGTGCGGTAGAGTATCACAAGAACACTCTTGCGAATATTACAAAACCATTACAGAAATTCACTTTCTCCGATCAGCCCTCACCAGGTTTGGCATACAGCCAATAATCGCTTCTTGGCTGACTTTTCATACCTACTATCGTTAACGAGGTTGCGTTGCGAGCCGAAGTGTCGCATCAAGAACCAGAGCAATCAGTAGATTATTGCGCCTCAGGCTGGAAACACGCCATTACTCAAGCAACACGGATCACCTGCAACTGCCCCTGCTGTTCATTGAACAACCCCCGTAGTGGGTAGTGGATCACAGGTGTTTTGTTTTCATCCCCGCCTATGCGGCTGGCATGGCGATCCCGAACGGCAGTGTAGTTGCAGCGCGGCGGCGATCAGCCGCTACCAGCGGCGGGTCAGCGGGCCGCTCCTCGATCGGATCGACATACATATCGAGGTACCACGGGTTAATTACGAAAAGCTCACCGGCCTGCGCCAGGGCGAGGAGTCGCGCACCATCCGCGAACGAGTCTGTGCAGCGCGTACGCGGCAATCGGAGCGGTTGCATGGTAGCCGGGCGCTCTGTAATGCCGATATGAACCCGGCCGACATGCGGCGTCACTGCAGCCTGGATGAAGCCGGTCAGCGGCTGATGCAGGCTGCCATGCGCCAGCTCCAACTCTCGGCACGCGGATACCACCGGGTGCTCAAACTTGCCCGCACGATCGCCGATCTGGCCGGCAGCACCCCTATTAGCCCGGCCCATCTTGCCGAAGCGCTCCAGTATCGCCCCCGCCATACGGCATGATACATTGCCGATGCTGCCAAACCGTCGATCGGCACAGCGCTCGTGTACAGTGGAGTGCTATAATATCCCGCCGGCGCAACGGCTCCGGTCATCACGCATCACAAAGAAGAGGCATGTATGGAGTGGGTCACCGATCCGCAGTCGTGGGTGGCGTTTGCCACCTTGCTCGCACTTGAGGTTGTACTGGGTATCGATAATGTGATCTTCATTTCGATTCTGGCTGCCAAGCTGCCGCTCAGTCAGCAGCAACGCGCACGGGTCACCGGGCTTGGGCTGGCAATGTTCATGCGCATTGCATTGCTCTTTTCACTGGCATGGATCATCCGCCTGACCGAACCACTGTTTAGCATCCTCGGGCAGGAGATCTCAGGGCGAGATCTTATTCTGATCATCGGTGGCCTGTTTCTGATTGCCAAAAGTACCCACGAGATCCATCAGAAGCTGGAGGGCGAAGCCGGTCATTCTTCGGCACGGATCGCCCCATCATTTACCGGTGTTATCTTCCAGATTCTGCTGCTTGACATCGTCTTTTCACTTGACTCGGTGATCACGGCAGTGGGGATGGTCAACAACATCGGGATTATGGTTTCTGCCGTCGTGGTGGCCGTCGGCTTCATGATGCTGTTTGCCGGGCCAATCAGTAACTTTGTCGAGCACCATCCAACCATCAAGATGCTGGCGCTCAGTTTCTTGCTGTTGATTGGCGTTACTCTGCTCGCCGAAGGCTTCGAGCAGCATATTTCGAAGGGGTATATCTACTTCGCCATGGGCTTCTCGGTTTTTGTCGAGATGCTCAATCTGCGCCTGCGCAGCGGCCAGCGCGATCCGATCAAGCTCCGTGAGCCGTATGTCGAAGAAGCTCCACAGCATGCCTGAAGCAATACCGGGTATGCTGGTATGGTATTGGCTGCCGCAGCGGGGTATCGGGTGATGCTGCGCATGAACCACGGCGGTAAAGATTCAGTGCATCGGTGATTGTGGGCGCCGGCCGTTCGCAAGTGTGCCGCTATAGGTCAATTTAGCTGATAATAGATACCACGGCGATCAGGAATAGAATCTGCACAATCACCGATGCACCCTGAAGGAGGCGTGCTGCGAGGCGCTCACGGTGGTAGAGCGCCAGGCCGAGCAGCGTATTGAGCAGGCTGAGGCCAAATGCAGCCAGCGGCAAAAACAGCACCTGATGCCGCGGCCGCAGCTCCATTGTTTCGCCGGTTGCATCGAAGCGCATTTCGATCGCGCCGGCCAGTAGCGGGTACTGGTTGGCGATCAGAGCCAGGGCCAGCAGGTTCAGGAACAGCGCCACCAATAAAAGTGCGCGAACCGTCTGATCGTTCCAGAACGCATAGAAGAACATGCGTGATGGTTCGATGATCGTGCTCAGTGGCTTGGTCGCGCCAAGGTTCCGGCGCTGTTCGAGATCCGAGACAAACCCGTTGAGATCGAGTGGTGCCAGCGCATAGGAAGCTTCATCGGTAGTGACAATCAAGCTACGTTCGGGTGGCAAGGTGCTGAAGAGATGCAGCGTTCGGCCACCGGCAAGCCGTGCCTGCCCCCAATAGTAACCAATCGCCTGCACCGGCCCGAGCGGCAGGTATTCGACAGTCGCACCGATATCGACACTACTGATTCGATCGAGTGGGATAACCGCCCGATTGCCAAGCCAATCGATATACAGGCCGTTGCGATCGAGTGCGTAGCGCAGTGTCAGAACTGCGGCCACGCGGTAGCCGAGCGCGCCGACACAACATACCAGCAACAGGAGCGCAACAAGCACACCAAACACGCCAAGATCGATCGGCCATTCCTCGGGTGGCAGCCCAATGATCTGCAGCAACTGCAAACCGACGACCATCGTGCCGCCGACAGCGAGGATCAGCAGCACGATGGCAATCATCAGCGATAACGATGCTTGTGGTTTCCACTGACGCATAGCGGCTAACCGCCGGGTGTGAGCGTGGCCGTCGGTAGCGGTGTTTCTCCGGGCACCGGAATCGGCGATGGCGTCGGCGGCAGTGTCGGTGTCGGATCAGCAGCCAGATCACGCGTCGGCAATGGCGCGGCCGTTCCGGTCGGCTCCAGCGAAGGAGTCGGTTCAACCGTCGGGAAACGTTCGACCGGTATGCGGGCACGTTGTTCCGTCAGCCAGGCTTCAAATGCCTCGCTACGAGCGCGCTGCAGCTGATCTTCTCGCGAGTCGACGCGTTTCGCCACTAGTTCGATCACATGCCAGCCAAACGATGTCCGCACCAGATCGCTCACCTGGCCTGGTTCAAGGGCGAGCGCCGCCTGCAGATACGCCGGCTCGATCTGTTCCCCCGTGACCGACTGCCCATCGGCGTCGAAGGCCGGCATCTCGCCGCCCGCATCACGGCTGTTATAGTCTTCCGAACGTTCACGAGCAAGGGTGGCAAAATCCGCCCCACCACGAATCTCGGCTACCAGTGCCTCGGCATCGCTACGGCGTGCGGCGAACGCCGCTTCACGCTCCTGCTCGGTTGCCGTTTCGGGCACCTCGACCTTCAGCATAATCTGGCGGGTTTCGATACTGGCCGGATCACTGACGGGGGTAAAACTCGCGTCCGACACGAGCTGTTCCTGCACAAGGCGCACCAGCGCCTGACGGCGGAACTGCTCGCGGATAGCGATCCGGAAATCATCGAGTGTCAGACGCGGTCGCCGCTGCGGATCGATCCGGTTCATCTCGGCAACATAGTCGTCGTAGAGGCGCGTGACAATCTGCTCTTCACGCGATTGCGCCGCCACCGCCAATGGCGTCGCCGTCGGTGTCGAGGTGGCGGTCGGCGTCAGCGACGGCTCAGGAGTCGCCGTCGGCGCTGGAGTTCCCGCTACCTCGGCCGTGGCTGTTGGTGTCAGGGTGGCGGTCGGCGCGATGATCGGTGTTGGCAGTGGTGCATTGGGATCAGGCGCAAACGCCTCGCCATAGATCGCGACCATCTCTTGAGCTACTGTTCCGGCATCCGGTTCGATACCGAGCTGGGTGGCACCCTGGGCGATGATCTGAAGATCACTCCACTGATTGATGGTCGTATCGTTGATTGGTGCATTCCGGATCAGGCCAACCTCGGCATCGAGCTGGCCGATCTGGCCGAGAAACTGCTGAGCGAACTGTTCGCCGAAGGTGGCGAGGTAGAGGCTCTGACCTATCGTACGGGTGATTTCATAGCGACGTTCAGCCCAGTAGTCGCTACGCGACAACACCGCACTATTCACCCTGGCAACCGGGCGGCTTGGCAGCCAGAACTGCTCATAGGCCAGGCCGCCAAGGATCGCAATCAATCCCAACCCGACCGTTACTGCCGAAAGAATAACGATCTGGCGCTGACGCCGGCGTTCGCGCTGCCAACGCGGCGATGGGCGACGAGCGGATGTGGCCGGTTGTATGCCGGATTGCTGCGCTTTTTTATTGGTCTGTGCCATAGAGCTTACACTACTCGCTTCAGACAACAACATACAAATCTCGTGCAGTACGGCTACGCCGCACTGCACGAGACAAGCATCGCCTGGTATACCTGTGGCCTGTGAACATGGCTACCAGAAAGTACCTCGCCGTATTAGTTACGCGTATGAGCGGCAACAAACGGCAACAGCGCCATGTGGCGGGCTCGCTTGATAGCCGTCGTCAGGGTACGCTGATGGCGGGCACAGGTACCGGTACGGCGGCGCGGCAGGATCTTGCCACGCTCGGAGACAAACCGCTGCAGCCGCTTGACATCTTTATAATCCACCAGATGGACCTTCTCGGAGCAGAACGCACACACCTTGCGGCGTGAGATAAATTTGCGTCGCCCGCCGCCACTCGACGGTCGCCGCCCCTGATCGTCACTCATGTCGGTTTCCTCTATCGCTTAGAACGGAATATCTTCGTCATTTATTTCCGGCGGTTGAGCCGGGCCACGCTGTGGGCGCGCCCCCCGCTGATCACGCGGATCGTGGTCGTCGAAATGGCCATGATCGCGCGGTGCACGACTATCGAGCATGATCATATCACTCGCGATCACTTCGGTTCGATAGTGTGCCGCACCCTCTTGATCCTGCCACTGACGCGTCTGCAGGCGGCCTTCAATATAGACCCGGCTCGCCTTGTGCAGATGCTCGTTGCAGATCTCAGCCAGCTTGTTCCACGTCACGACATTAAACCACTCGGTCTCTTCATGAAGATCGCCGCTGCCGTCCTTCCACTGCCGCCCTGCAGCAACCGAAAAGGTCGTCACCGGACTGCCGCCGGGAGTGTAGCGCATTTCCGGATCTTTGCCGAGCCGGCCGATGATCATCACTTTGTTCAGATCTTTCGCCATAGCCACTCCTTCCAGCACACGTCAGGGCGCTTCATCAAGTCTACTCAGCTTCCTCGATATCTTCTTCGGTCTCTTCCACCGGCAGTATCTCACGCTCTTCGGCCGGCCGCGTCAGATGCGATTCGTCGAGTATCAGCAGATGGCGCAGGACAGCATCGGTGAGCTTCAACGAACGCTCTAGCTCGACAACCTGCGTCGATCCAAGCTGAAAATTCGTCAGCACATAGAAACCGTCGTTAAAGATACGGCGGCTTGCTTCACCCTCGGCATATTCCCGGATAGCATAGGCGAACTTGCGGCGACCCCATGGTGCCGACTGGTTGACCGACGTGATTTCGCCGCCAAGGTTGGCGATCGTCTGATTCACGCGGTTGATCGTGGTGGTGACATCCTCTTCGCTTGAACGCAAAGGCGAGATGATATACATCAACTCGTAGTCACGGCGACGCTCGCGCATTGTTCCTCCTCTGGTCATCAGGCCCCCCGATCAATGCCGGCAGCAGCGCGTCGCTGCCAGATGCCGGGGAGCAGAAGCACTATTTGATTGCAAGCGGCGATTATAGCATATGGCAGCAGCAGGCGCAAACATCACCGTGGGTATGCTTCTGGTGCTTCAGGGCGACTGGTTACCGGTCGTTTCGAGGTAGAGTGCATAGATCGACTGGCTGGCCGCCATGAAGAGGCGGTTCTTCTTGCTACCGCCGAAGCAGAGGTTGGCACATGGTTCGGGCAGCAGTATCTTGCCAATCAGAGTACCATCGGGCGCAAAACAGTGGACACCATCGAAGCCGGCGCCACCCCAGCCGGCCGCTACCCACAGATTGCCCTCGCGATCGGTACGGATCCCATCGGCGAAACCGGGGGCCATTTCGGCAAACACGCGCCCATTGGCGAGCCGCCTGCCGTCGATAACATCAAAGACCCGAATATGTGTCGGGCCGCCGGGGGTATGCGTCGCACCGGTATCAACCACATACAGCAGGTGTTCGTCGGGCGAGAAACAGATACCGTTCGGTCGATCAAAATCCGTGGCAACCACCGCCGCCGTGCCGCTGTATGGGTCGATACGATAGACATGGCGCGGAAGCTCGAATGGTTCCTGCCGGCCCTCGTAGTTGAACAGAATGCCATAGCCCGGATCAGTGAACCAGATCGCGCCATCGGAATGCACCACAACATCATTCGGCGCATTAAGACGCTTCCCATCATAACTGTCGCACACGACACTGATACGCCCATCGTGTTCGGTACGTGTGACGCGGCGTGCCCCATGTTCACAACTGATCAGGCGCCCCTGCCGATCGCGGGTATTCCCGTTGGTATAGTGGGCCGGGGCGCGAAATACGCTCACCCTACCGGTTTCTTCACACCAGCGCATGATGCGGTTGTTGGGAATATCGCTCCAGAGCAGGAAACGCCCATCACCGAACCAGGCCGGCCCTTCAGCCCAGCGCATACCGGTGGCGATTCGCTCGATCACTGCACTGCCAAGACGGTAGCGCTCGAAGCGCGCATCAAGGGCGATCACATCCGGATCCGGGTAGCGGACAACCCCACGCCATGGGGCCGGGGTTGCTTCGGGGAGTTCATACTGTTCCATCGACGCTTCCTCTATTTTTTGCCGTGCCTGCGGCGATAGGCTTCGGGCAGAGAATCGTATTCGTGGGCACGAACATAGTACACCGACTGGTTTTGCAGGGTGAGTACGAGGAATTCACCACTCGGAACACACGAGATAACCCGGTTGCCATCGAGATAGATTTGCCGATTACGATCAACCACGACGCGCAGCCTGCCAATCAGCGGTGCGGTTGCGATCGGCAGGCGGTAGTGTGCCAGCGAGATCTGCATTGGATGCGTTCACTTTCTTACGGCGACGATTGTTCAACCCTTGCCGGCCGGTATCGGTATATGCAGCGCCCATGAGTATCAGACACTATTGCCGCCTGGTGCCGAGCGTATGCACAAGTGTACCTGTATCCGCGGCATGCTGCAACCGACCGAGTAGGATTCGAACGTGGGCGGCGTGCCGCAAAGCCGCCTGCACGAGCTCGTACTGGCCGCGACGGTGCACGTGCATGAATCCTACCAACCGGCCCTGAAACAAAAAGGGTGGGCAGAATACACCTGATGATTGATGTTGGTCGGTGTGCTCTTCGCTAAAGTTAGATCATATCTACGAAGCGGGCATGCCACGCGGGGTGGTCTATGTCATCGGTACACCTGAGACACCTGCGATGGTGCAGCGCATCAACCTTAACCGATAAGAATCTCGGCCGCATGGCGGCGTCGGGTTCAGCCATACGATGGATCTCACACCAGCGGCATACCGCTAAACTACAGCGAAGTGCAATATCGTTGATCGGCCGGGATCGCGCATCTTGCGCGCATGCGGGCGGGCCGCCCGCGCTCCCAGCACGCACATACTCAATGGTTCTGCACTTCGCTATAGTGTATAGACAGCAAGAACGCGGTAAATTTGGCGAGTACCGTTTCAACCTAATACGGCACTTCCGCGTCGGAGGCGGGCAATGCGGCCAGGCTCACCGAGGCGTCGATATAGATGGAACAACCCGTGAGCCTGCGGCTCACGGGTTGTTTGTTCCGCCATCAACCACGACCAAGATAGGCCTGTGTCGTCGGCAGCACGATCGCCTCGAGCATGTTGATATGCAGCGGCAGGCGTGCCATCGTCACGACCGTCGTTGCCAGTTCGTCGGGGGTCATCATCGGCTCTTGATCCTGGGCGGCATCACTCGCCTGGCGGCGTTCGGTCGCCACATTGCCCGGATGCAGACAACTGACGACGATCCCATGCTCGCGACCTTCAAGCGCCGCCGCTTTGGTGAGGCCGACGAGCCCATGCTTGGTGGTGGTATAGGGTACCGAATGCATGCGCGGCATCTGAGCCGAAATACTGCCGATATTAATGATTCGGCCGCCACCCTGGCGCTTCATGACCGGCATTGCCGCACGCATGCAGAGGAACGGCCCGGTCAGATTGACTGCCAGCACATGATTCCATGTCGCCAATGAGAGTTCATCGATCGGGCCACCATCGAAGACACCGGCATTATTGATCAGCAGATCAAGGTTACCGTCGATCCGCAGAGCATACGCAAAGAGCGCCTGCACTTGAGCTTCGTCGGTTACATCAGCCGGGAAGGTATAACAGGTGGCGCCGGCCGCCCGTACCTCGGCAGCCGTGCGATCGAGAGTTGCCGGAGTGCGCCCGGTAAGCACCAGATGCATCCCTTCGTGGGCAAGCGCCCGGGCGATACCACGCCCGATCCCCGAGCCGGCCCCAGTAATAAGCGCCAGTTTCCCCTGTAGTTCGATCATGACAGCCTCCTTTCACCAGCATACTGTGATCTGCGGTACACTACCGCAGAAACAGACCAACCACAAGTGGAGAATCGTCATGAAGAAACTACGTTTTACTACCGATGTGGTGACGTTCTATGATCCGGCGTACTGGGGCGGCAGCGGTGCAATGAGTGATCTGCGCGATCTGGTCGGGCCGGGCAAGGCCTGGGAACCTCTCAGTTTCTGGGAGCGAGTACTCGATGCGACCCGTGAGGCGGGCCTCGATGGTATCGAGATTACGTTTGCACCCGGCAACTGGCAGAGCGCACTGACGGCCTACGGCTCGGCATCCGGGTTTGCCGCGGCCGTCCACGATCGCGGCCTGCAAGTATGCAGTGGGTTCCTCTCGACCAGATTACCCAATGGGCGTGAACTTGATATCGCTGATACGGCCGACCATAGTGCGATCTTCGAACTCGTGAGCGGGTATGCCGAGTTTCTCAAGAATTGTGGTGCCGATGTGATGGTTGCCTCGCTGCCATTACGCAAAAGCCGCGATGCCGAGCCGCCGCTGTTTGTCGACCGACAGCAGGCCGAGACGATCGCCGGTGCCCTCAACCGCATGGGGTACGACTGCATCCGGCGCGGGGTGCGGCTGGCCCTGCACCCCGAAGCGTTCAGTTTCTTGCGCAATAGCCGCGATGTTGACCTGTTTATGCTGCTTACCGACCCAACGTATGTCTTCCTATGCCCCGATACGGCGCAGTTCACCGTGGCCGGTTCCGACCCGCTTGATGTGGTGCGACGCCACCGCGATCGGCTGATCATTACTCATTGGAAGGATGCCGTTGGTGCGGCACCGGCCGATACGGCGATCGACGAGCGAATCTACGACCGGCAGACCCAGTGGTTTGCACCAATTGGTAACGGGATCGTCGACTGGCCGGGGTGGCTGCGGCTGTTGCGCGAATTGCGCTATAGCGGCTGGGCGATCTTCGAACTCGATGCAGCGCACGATCCAGTGGCCGATCTGCGCCGGATGAAACGGTATGTCGATCAAAGCCTGCTGCAGATCTACCAATGAGCCACCAGCCGCAGCGGTGTAGCGGTGCTGAACCGTTGCGGCGGCCTGGCGGAACATTGGTTGAAGCATGCTGCTTATGCGGCCGCCGACGTGTAGGCTGCCGATTGATGCCGGGCTGCGAACAGGTGCACAATCGCGCCGCACATGCCGCAGATCGGCCAGCCACCCGGCCGGCAGAAGTGGACCGTCGATCGCCGACAGTCGCGGCAGCGCCGCACCGAACCACGACATCCATTGAGCCCGCAATCCTTCAGCAGCAGCTTCATGGCAGGTCCCTCTTCTTGACAATACGAACATGTGTTTGCATCATAGCACACATGTTCGTATTGTCAAGTATGGTTGCCTGTTTGTCAGGGCTGATGCAAAGTCGCGGGGCTCCGCCCCGCACCCCGTTTTTTCCGCTGGTTGCGGCGGCTTTGCATTAGCCCCACCTGTTCGTTCTTATCTGTGGAGTACGGGGGTACCGGGTAGCAAGTACCATCCTACTGCTATACTACCTGTAGCATTGGGCAACCTACTGGAGTACTGTAACGTACTGTCGCGTAAACGCGACAGCTTTGCTCTGGCGCTACCCAACACCAGTCGAGCATCCGAGCAGTATGGCACCGTTACATGTGCCCTTCGAGCCGAAGCCCGAAGCGATTGGAGATCATATGCAAACGCATACGACGCTGAACATTTTACCGTGTGGGCGGTTTCCCACACGAACCCCCAATGCTCAGTTCTTAACAGGCAGAGAACCGTTATCCACCAGCGAACCGGCTTCGTGTCTTACGCCTGATCGGGACAATCCCCGACAAGAACAAGTGTACCATACTATGGCGTATTCCTCAAGAGGACGGCAAATAACGGCTCTCACATCCGAAGTGAACGCAGTTCATGCCGCCGTTCTCCCATTCCTCCGCGTGCGTAAACGCGGCGGTTTCCTGGGAGGTTTTTGATGACCACGGTGTCGCTGTATCGACCACCGGATGTGACCGACATTCGTTCGATCTACCCGTTCGAATCGCACTGGCTGCAGGTCGCCGGGGGTGCGCTGCACTATCTTGATGAAGGAACGGGTACCGGGCCGCCGGTAGTGCTGCTGCATGGCAATCCGACGTGGTCGTTCTACTATCGCCGTTTGATTGCAGCATTACGCCCCACGCGGCGTGTCATCGCCCCCGATCATCTTGGCTGCGGTCTTTCCGAGAAGCCACAGCAATACTCATACCGCCTCGATGACCATATCGCGAACATTGCGCATCTGTTGCGCAGCCTCGGCATCGACGAGATCGACCTGGTTGTGCACGATTGGGGTGGCGCGATCGGATTTGGCGTGGCTGCCCGCCGCCTGGTACGTGTGCGGCGGGCGGTTGTGCTGAACACGGCGGCCTTTCTTTCGCCACAGATCCCACTTCGTATTGCAGCATGCAAACTGCCGCTGGTCGGTGATATTGCCATCCGGCTGGCCAACGGGTTTGCGCGTGGCGCACTGGCGATGGCCGTCGAACAACCACTCGATCCCATGGTACGAGCCGGCTATCTGCTGCCATACCGTTCGTATGCCGATCGAATCGCCAATCTCCGCTTCGTGCAGGATATTCCACTCAATCCGCATCACCCGACATGGGCCACCGTAGCAGGCATTGATGCCCGATTAGCGCTGCTGCGCGACACCGACATGTGCATACTGTGGGGTGGGAAGGACTGGTGCTTCGACGATCACTTTCTGGCGGGTTGGATGCAGCGCTTCCCGCATGCCTCTGTGCAGCGCTTCGATGATGCGGGGCATTATGTGCTTGAAGATGCCCATGCTGTGCTGATACCACGGGCGTGTGCCTTCCTTGGGTAACCGGCAATCACGCGGCAGCCGCAAGCCGCAGGAGTCTTTGATGAACCAGAGCCACAATATCGCACGCTACTTGCCGCATATGGCACGCGAACGCCCCGATCAACCGGCGATCATTGTCGGGGCCGGGTGTGACCGTGCCGGCAAGGTGATCTACCAGCAACTGACCTTTGCCGAGCTCGATCGCGAAAGCGATGCGTATGCCTGGGGGCTCACGACCTACGGTATCGAGCGTGGCACCCGCGTGCTGCTCATGGTGCGCCCCGGCCTGCCGTTGATCTCGCTCACTTTTGCGTTATTCAAAGCCGGTTGCGTGCCGATCGTCATCGATCCGGCCATGGGGCGGCAGAATCTGGCGCAGTGTATCGCCGAGTGCGAACCCGAAGCCTTGATCGGCGTCGAGCGTGCCCAGATCGCACGCCTGGTATTGCGGCGCGCCTTCCGCAGTGTGCGCTTAAGTGTTACCGTTGGGCGGCGCTGGTTCTGGGATGGTGCCACACTGGCACAACTCCGCATCCCGCTGCAGACCCCTTTTGAGTTGGCGCAAACGACAACCGATGAGACGGCGGCGATTCTGTTTACCACCGGAAGCACCGGGGTTCCGAAGGGGGTTGTGTATGCCCATGGTATGTTTGAAGCCCAGGTGCAGATCATTCGCACATTGTACGGCATCGAGCCGGGCGAAGTTGAAATGCCGGCCTTCCCGCTCTTCTCGCTGTTTAATGTGGCACTCGGCCTGACTTCAGCCATCCCGGATCTTGATCCGACCCGGCCGGCGCAGTGTGATCCACGCAAGATTATCGAGCTGATCGAAGATCAACAGGTGACATCAAGCTTCGGCTCACCGGCGATCTGGCGGCGGGTTGCCGATTACTGCCTGCGCCAACAGATTCGGCTACCAACACTGCGGCGTGTCCTGATGGCAGGTGCCCCTGTGCCAGCCGCGCTCCACAACGACATGCACCAGATCCTGCGCGGCGATGCCGATACCCATACCCCCTATGGTGCAACCGAAGCGCTTCCGATTGTGTCATTCAGCGGCCGCGAGGTGCTCGCAGCCCAGGCCGAGCACAACGATCCGATCAGCGGCACGTGTATCGGCCGGCCCGCACCCGGTATGACATTGCGCATTATTCCGATCCATGATCAGCCGATCGCCACCTGGCACGACACCCTGGCGCTGCCACCCGGCAGTATTGGCGAAATTACCGTGAAGGGGCCGGTTGTCACACGTGAATATATACACCGCCCTGAATCGACCCGGCTGGCCAAGATTGCCGACGGCGATGCAATCTGGCATCGCATGGGGGATGTCGGCTACTTCGACCATCAGGGGCGGCTCTGGTTTTATGGGCGCAAGAGCCAGCGCGTGATACTGGCCGATCGAACGCTCTACACCGAGCCGTGCGAACTGGTCTTCAACCGCCATCCACTCGTGCGCCGCTCGGCACTCGTCGGTATCGATGCCGCCGATGGTGCCCAGCGCCCGGTTATGGTGATCGAACTTCACGACCGGCAACTGCTTGCGCAGCCTGCCGAACAGGCCCGCATCCGCGCCGAGTTGCTGGCGCTTGGCGCAGCTCATCCGGTGACGGCCGGAATCGACACACTGCTCTTCTATGAGTCATTCCCGGTCGATATTCGCCACAATGCCAAGATCTTCCGCGAGAAACTGGCCGTCTGGGCGGCGTCTGAGCTGGCCAAACCCGGCATATGAAAGGCACGGTATGAACCGTACGACCAAACTGATCCTCGATATTGTGATGGGGGCCGTGATTCCCATCTTGATCCTCAACTATCTGACCGACCCGCTCGGCGCGCCGGCTGCCTATGTCTTCTCGGCACTGGTGCCGGTAGGCTGGATCTTCTTCGATCTCTTCTTCCTCACCCGGCGTTTCAACTTTATCACCGCCTATATCGGGCTCACCGCGATTGTCCGCGGGGCGCTGGCCTTCTGGTTTGTAGATGGGCTGCTCTTCGCTATCAAAGATACCGCCGGCGGCATTATCTCAACCTTCATCTTTGCCGGCTCGCTGGCAATGCGCTGGCCGGTCATGTACTACTTTGTTCACCAGGCGACCAACCCCGATACAGCGGCACGCGAGCAGTCGCTCACCACTCTGCTGCGCGAGCCGGGGGTGTTCCGCGGGTTGCAGGTCGGTACGCTGATCGTGCTGGTAGCCAATATTCTCACCAGTATTGCAAATTTCTTCCTCAACCTGTATATCGTGGTTGCCCCATTCGGCACCGAGGCTTTCAATCTGCAGGTAGCACAGGTCAATGCCATCACCCGTATTGCGCTGACGATCCCCGAATTTATCGGGTTTTTCGTCGCGATCTGGCTGGTGTATCGCGAGTTGTATCGCCTGCTGCCGGCCGAAGAGGGTAAAGAGAAGATCGAGAGCGACTTCTGGGAACTGGTGCAACGGCACGAACAGGCGCAGGCCGAATCATGAAAACAGTGCTTGTTACCGGTGGCGGCGGGTTTATCGGCAGCACTCTGGTCGATCAGCTGCTTGCCCGCGGGGGCGGTGTGCGGGGCATCGGGCGCAGTGCCTACCCGCAACTTGCCGCACGCGGCGTGACATGCATCCAACTCGATCTGGCGGCAGCCGACGAGCGCACGCTGAGCGCGCCACTGGCCACGGCGCTTGCGGGCTGCGATACCGTGTTTCATGTTGCAGCACGCGCCGGTGTATGGGGATCACTCGATTCGTACTACCGTACGAATCTGCTCGGTACGCTACGCCTGGTGCGTGCCGCAGCGCGTGCCGGTGCCGCACGGCTGATCTACACCTCATCGCCATCGGTGGTGTTTGGCGACGAGGATGTGGCCGGTGCCGACGAAAGCACGCCATACGCGACCCGGTATCTGGCCCCTTACCCGTACACCAAAGCGCTTGCCGAGCGCTATGTGCTGCGGCAGCAGGCCATCGCGGCAGTGGCTGTTCGCCCACCGCTGGTCTGGGGGCCGGGTGATCCGCATATCCTGCCACGGCTTATTACACGGGCCAGGGCCGGCCGGCTGGCACAGATCGGCGACGGCACGAATATGGTTGATGTCACCTATGTCGAAAATGCCGCCGAGGCGCATATTCTGGCAGCCGATGCCCTGGCACGCCAGCCTGCTCTCCACGGGCGTGCCTATTTTATCGGGCAGGAACATGCCGTGAACATGTGGCAGTTTATCGGCGAGATCATCGCCCATGCCGGGGCCCCGGCGATCCGCCGCCGCCTGCCGCTCCCGCTGGCCCTGGCTATCGCCGGCACATTGGAAGATAGCTACCGGCGACTGCGCATTGCACACGAACCGCCCTTCACCCGGCTGACGGTCACCCAACTGGCGCGCTCGCGCTGGTTCGATCTGAGTGCCGCCCGGCGCGACCTCGGCTATGGCCCGCGGATCTCGCTTGCCGAAGGGCTGCAACGCACCTTCGCCACCCCACCCTGGTGGTAACCAGAAAACCGACACATGCCGCATCACGCAGATTCACAGTGTTTGCACGGGATATTGCACGAATCATGATCACGAAGATCGGTTATAATAAGTTAAATCAATATATTTGATAATTTTCTCTTCTGAAACGTCATGATCGAGATCGATCATGGCGGGCAGGAGGTTCAGCTGGCAGGGGGTGTCGGGCCACACGACAAACGTCTCGCAAGAGCGTCCGTGCCGCTTGAAAAGCGACGATCGACCTGCACCCCTGCTCTCGTTGGTAGCCTATCGGATCGTCTGGTTGTTAGGTCGTGCGCGTGGCCGCCCACACAGTCTGAACTGCGACGGGAGAGAACGGCGCGTCGTGTTACCGGGCGATGCGGTAAAACGAACGAGAGACAACTGAGGGAGCACCGGGCGGCACGCATGGGGTGATGTTCGGTGCACGGCCCAAACCCGGCGAGACAGCGCCGGGGCAACGTAACGGTGCTGGAGCGACGGCAGTTTATATTCGCCGCTCCGGCACCGTATCGTGTTGCTACCAGTAGTGCACAAGCGGCAGATCGCTCATGCTCAGCAACCCGGGCGGCGCAGCGATCACTCGGGGAATAGTATTGACGACCAGCGCGGCGGTTGCCAGATCGCCATGCAGCCCACCAGGGATCGTCATCCGCACCGGCGGATCACCATCGATCTCGATCGTATCTTGCGGATCTTCGGCGCCGACATACATCTTCAGATCAAGGGTGATCACCTCGTGGTCGCCCTGATAGCCGCGAGCGATCTGATGCACACCGGCGATCTGCCCCGGCACAACCTCCACGACATCGGTAGTGACGCGGCGTTGAGCAATTACCGGCTGGATCACTTCATCGCCATGATCGAGCCGCCAACCCAGCGTGGTCGCAATCATCTGCAGTGATTCGAGCAGCCCGACATGGCGCACACTGCCGTCGTGTACACGGGCGGCGAAGGCATCGGCGCTCAGGCCGGCCCCCACTTTGTGTTGCAGCGGCCCGCGCCGCCGAGCAGCATGAACGACCCGCACCACCCGTACTGCCCGCACTTCTACGCACGGTGCCGTAAGCGTCAGCGGCAGCACATCCATTGCGAAACCGGGGTTGATGCCGGTGCCAAGCAGTGTGACGCCGTGGCGGTGGGCGGCGGCATCGAGTTCGGCCGCAAGTTGCGGCTGCACCGCCCAAGGGTACGAGAGCTCCTCGCATGTCGAAATACCATGCAGCCCGGCAGCGACACATTCGTGCAACTGCGCGGCCACCTGCTTCAATGACGAACCAGTGGCGTGCAGCACCAGTGTGGGTTGTGCAGCGAGGCAGGGGGCAAGATCGGCATGCACCACAACGCCGGTTGAAGCGGCACCGATCAGGTCGCCCAGATCCCGGCCGATCTTCTGCGGATCGCGATCGACGGCACCGACGATCTCGATACCACGGCGTGCATGTGCCAGGCGAGCGATCCCGAGCCCGATCGGGCCAAGGCCATAGCAAACGGCGCGTACTGGTTGCACTGAACCTCTCCTTGCCGCGTCATATATGCGCCACATGGGCATTCATCGGGTGAGCCGTGCTATAATAACGCGCCGTAAGTGGCGTTGTCAATGTGTGAAAGAATCATGATGACCCGAATTCTCCTGGTTGATGATAATGTCGATTTGCTTGACCGGCTTGCAACCCAATTGCGTAGTGCCGGCTATAGTGTTGATCTTGTCTCGGATACCAGCCATGCCGCACAGCTGCTTGCCGAACAGTCATTCGACCTGGTGGTGCTTGATACCGGTATCGAGCGCGGTGCCGGCTGGCAACTGCTCGAACAGTATGCGCCGCGAGTCGCGGTGATTGTCGCCAGCGGCGAGGCGCTCGAAGAAGATATTGTGCGCTGCCTGGAGCTTGGGGCGCTTGATTTCATCGCCAAGCCGTTTCGTATCGGCGAGCTCATCGCACGCCTGCGGGTGCCCCTGCCCCAGCCACAGCCACCGGCAGCGGCCGAGGCGCCTGCGACCGAACCGCCGGCCCCAGCCGAACCCGAGCCAGGCAGCGAACCATCGTTGTTTGCCGATCTCGACATGGCCGACACCATCGCCCCAGCCGAACCACCAGCCTCCAGGCGTCGGCCGACGCGGCCGGAAGAAGAGGAGCGCGTGTTTATTCCGTATGCCGAAGAGCGCCACCTGCTGAGCGGCATGCGCGAGAATGAGATCGACGAACTACGACCCGAAGAGCTCGAACGACTCTCGATCGGGTCACGGCTGCGCGCCGCACGTCAGCGTCGCCGTATTACCCTGGTACAGGCCGAGCTCGATACCCGCCTGCGGATGTCGTATATTCAGGCAATGGAGGAAGAAAAGTTTGCCATGTTGCCGCGTGGTGGGCTGACCGAAACCATGCTGCGAACCTACGCCACTTATGTCGGCCTTAACCCGGAACCAATGCTCGAAGAGTATCGCCGGCTCCACTATAGTAATCCGGTTGAACCACCAGCGGCACTCGGCGGGCCGCCAATCCCACGCCGTATCCCGACCTCATTGGCGACAACGGTGGCGATTATTGCAGCGCTGCTGATCGGCTTTGGTGCGATCTGGGCCTTCGATCCCGCTGGACTGACCGTGCTCGCCGATCGAGCGCGCAGCCTGGTTGTGGCACCAACCGAAACGATTACACCGGCACCGACACAAACCAGGGAACCGGCGGCAACCTCGGCACCGACACAAACCAGCACCCCAACCACAACCAATACACCGACCTCAACGGCAACCAGCACCCCAACCAGTACCCCGGAACCGACTGAAACAGCCGCACCGGTGGCAACCGCACCACCACCACCACCACCGCCACCGCCGCCAACGGCAACACCCGAACCAGAACCGACACCCGAACCAGAACCAGAACCGACACCCGAACCAGAACCAGAACCGACGCCCGAGGAATAAGGTTTATGCGTTCTGCTTGGGTCTGGCACTCACCATACGCCACCTATAATTGGCCCCAGAAACTGGACCACACGCGAAGTAAAGATCTGGTAGGATCGT
>CALLZL010000293.1 GCA_937859575.1 uncultured Chloroflexota bacterium | reverse complement strand
CACTCGCTATAATACGGCCCATTTTCCTCACAATCACCGTCAGGATCGTCGGCCCCGGTATTACCAGCATCACGACCGATGCCATAACAAAGGCCAGCCAGAGTTCAAGCGACATGCATGGCTCCGTAATCGAACACGAACAGCCCGTACAATAGCATGGCCACCATACACAGCATGCTTCAGCGGCATCGCCCGTGGCGAAACATGTCTATGGCTCAATATCTTAGCATACACAGCCCAACACCGGTCTGATACGTTCCGGCGGCATCACCGCACATCGTAGTCCGTCAGTTCTTGTGCATCCACAAAAAACCGTTCTGTGGCGGCAGAACCACCACAGAACGGAAGCCACCCTGACGGAGCCGGAGCTCATACCCCGCGCAGGGGCGTTATGCCGCCTGTGCCCGCACCAGCAACAGTGGGGTCGTGCTGGCCTGCAGCACCTTGTCGGCTACGCTACCGAGTGCCCAACGTCGCAAGCCACCATACCCATGCGTCACCATCACGATCAGATCCACCTCAGCCGCTTTGGCTTCGTCGACAATCGACTCGGGCGGATCGCCGAAGGGTGCCGCGACTACGGAGCGAAGGCCCTGTTCCTTCAGGCGTACAGCCAGCTCTTGCAGCTCTTCCAGCGCGTATTTCCGCAGTGTCATCGAAATATCCGGGACATCCGAAATGGTACGCGCCATCGGCGGCACGACCATCTCGACATCGAAGATTGGCCGGACGGCACGCAGCAGCATGAGCTCGGCATTTGCTGCGGCAGCAAGACGAGTCGCCAGCGGCAATGCCTGCTTCGCCAGATCCGATCCGTCGAGTGGTACCATAATGCGCTGCGGCAACGTGATCTCGGCCGGGGCACCAGCAACGCCACGGACCAGGAGGATGGGGGTGTCGTTAATATGAATCCCTTTATCGCCCACCCTGCCGAGTCCCCAACCCCGAAAACCGCCATACCCGTGGGTTGCCATGACGATCAGGCTCACCTGGTCGTGTGCGGCTATCTCGGCAATCATCTCGGCGGCATGCCCGATCACTACCTCGGTATGCGTGTCGATATCACTCTTGCCAAGCTCGGCTGCCTGCGCAGCAAGATACCCGCGCGCCCGCTGGCAACGCTCGTCGAGCAGCTCGCGCATGCGCTCACGTTCGGTCGCAACTACATCGCCGGTGCCGTACACTGCCGCAAACTGGTAAAGTATCGAGTCGACATGCTCGACATCCGCTTCACTCACAACCTGTAACAGGGTGATCCGCGCCTCGAGCAATAATGCCATCATTCGTGCATAGGGCAATGCCTGTTCGGCAAGCGCCGATCCATCAAGAGGAACAAGTATGGTTTTCATGATGAGCTCCTCGCATACCAATCAGCAGTGGTCGAAAAAGATCGCTGATCGTAATCATCCCAACTGGTCGGTGCTGCATCGTGACGGTGATCGACGTGACACCGTTCGTGATCATCAGCTGTGCTGCATCATGCAGATCCGCATCCGGCGGTGTCTCCAGCGGTGGGCCGTGTAGCAGGCTTACCACCGGGATCTTGGCCATCAACGACCGCCATTCCACCGGCGTGAGCCGCGCTTCAACCGGCTGGGTCTTGTGGATCGCCCGCTGCGTCACCAGACCCACCAGCATCCCATTGCGTACAATCGGCACCTGATGAATCCGATGGCTCTCCATGATGCGCTGGATATCAGCCAATGAGCTGCCATCCACCGCAGTGATCACCGGCGTCGTCATCCATTCGGCAACGGTTGTCTTCCACATGTTGATTCTCCCCGACGAAGCCGGCACATCTTCCGACATACCAACTCTAGCATGATCCCTCACCCTGATGAGGAAAGAAATGGTCACAGACTCTGGCAATCTTATTACTTTCGGGCTGCCGTGAACGTTTCTATGCCCGCCCCCCCTTACAGCATGAGCTCCGGCCGCACTACTCAAGCTCGATTCGCAATTACCTACATCTCAAGTAGCATTTTTAGCATATTTTTTGAAAGTAAATAACAAACCTATTGACAAGTTTCATCCTGAGTGGTAATATATGCCACGTCGACAGCAATAAGTGACAAACCAACCACAACATACATAACAGGAGGAATAGTCATGATGAATCCAATGGGAGTATTCGAGGACGCACGCGAGCGACACCAGGCCCTGTTGAGCGAAGCCAGCCAGGAGCGACTGGCACGTGAAGGGCGCGAGCCGAAAGATGCGCTGCTGCGGCAGGCGGCACGGGTTGTTGGGCGAGTATTCTTACGGCTTGGAATGCAGCTGCTGCGCTATGGGCGCACAATGACGCCTGAGGTATTGCTTTCGTACCCTGCAGGCCGAACAACCCAGACCAACTAGAAGGAGTCAGGGATGCATCCACTCATCACGAAATGCCCGGTGACCGGCAGCGAGCTGATCGTTACACGGCTGGAGTCACCGGAGAGCGGGATCACCATCGAAGGTCAGTTCTCGCTCAGCTGGATCGGCCGGCTTACACGCGAACAGCTTGATTTTGTTGAGATCCTGCTGAAGAACCGCGGCAATGTGAATAGTGTCGCCAATGAGCTGCGGGTATCGTATAACACTGCGCGTAACCGGATGGACGAAATTGTCACTGCACTCGGATACGAAGAGCCGGTTGAGGTTCCACGCGCCGATCGGCGCGTGATCCTCGATCGGCTGGCAGCCAAAGAGATCTCGGTAGAAGAGGCGATGCGTCATCTTCGCGGAGAATAAGGAGCCAGCATGTCACTCTCGGAAGAGCGTCTGCGCATTCTTAAGCTGATCGAAAACGGGCTGGTCAGCGCCGAAGAGGGTGCACGCCTGATCGATGCCATCGGCGAGGCGGCCCGCGAGCGACCGCGTACCGCCAGCCGGCCGCAATCGCTCCGGGTTATCATCACCGATCTGGTGTCGCGGCGGCAGAAACTGAATGTGATGGTACCGGTCGGCCTGGTGAATGTGGGCCTGAAGCTTGGTGCACGCTTCTTCCCGCGCATGTCGCAGGCGAATGCCGAAGACATCATGCGAGCGATCGAGGTCGGCGCACCGGGGCGTTTTTTTGAGCTACAAGATCTCGAAGAGGGTGAACGGATCGAGATCTTTGTCGAGTAACAATCAAGGAGCAGATCAATGACGACTCAAACATACGATGCCGGTAGTCAGCCGCATCTGATCATCTCGCACTGCAACGGCGACCTTTCGGTCACGATCCATGATGCACGAGTGTTCGCGTTTCATAATGCATCGGATCAGGTGCGCGTCGAACAGACACCCGAAGCACTGATTGTGCAGAGCCAGGATGATCTCGAGATCCTAGTGCCGCACGATACCCGCGTGATTGTCGAACATGCAACCGGCGATGGCGAGTTCCACGGATTTACCGAGCTGGTGGTGCAGCAACTGAACGGCGACCTTGAGGCAACCGATATTAGCGGGCATATCGTGCTCAACATGACGCACGGCGACGTTCGCATCGAACGTGCCGGCCAGCTAGTTGCCGAACAGGCCATCCATGGCAATCTCGAAATCGCCGATATCAGCGGTGCGGTCAACCTGAAGTTCGTTCATGGCGATATCGATGCCGAGCGTATCGATTCCTTCCAGATTCGCGAACGAGTCGAGGGAAATCTGGATCTCGATCGGATCGGTCACGCCGAGATTCGCCATGTCAATGGAGATCTCGACGCATCAGCCATCCGCTCGTTGATAGTTGCCAATGTCGGTGGGAATCTGGAGGCCGAGCAGATCGCTGAATCCATCCGTTTCGCCCATGTCTCGGGTGATCTGAAGGTCGAGGGTAGTGCCGGTGCGGCGCTGACCGGCGAGAGTGTGGGCGGCAATGCCGAAGCCAGTGATCTGGGATCGCTGCAACTGCAGAATGTCGGCGGCGACGCCGAGATCCATGCCGTCAGCGGCGAGGCCCGGCTGGGTGCGGTTGGTGGATCATGTGAAATTGAGGGAATCGATGGTGCCGTCTCGATCGGGCATGTCGGCGGCGATCTCGAACTGCAGGCCGGCTTCCCGCCCGACAGTACGATGCGCACCACGATTGGCGGCAATGCCGAGATCAGCCTGCCGCGTGAGCCGAATCTGGTCATCCGTGCCCACGTCGGCGGTTCCGTCCGTGGCGCACGTATCGAAGCCTCCGGCGGCCAACAGGTAAATATCGCCTATGGCGAAGGTGCGGCGCGCCTCGAACTGTTTGTTGGTGGTGATCTCGAACTGAGCGGTGCCGGTTCGCCACGGAGCGTTAGTTCATCGCAGGAGGGCTGGGCCCGTTTTGGCGAAGAGATGGGGCGCTGGGGCGAAGAGTTTGGCCGCGAGATGGAACGCTTTGGTGAAGATCTCGGGCGTGAACTGAGCCAGGCGTTTAACTTCGTCGGTGATCCGCATGAGCGAAATGAATGGGCTCGCAATGCACAGCGCCGCGCCGAGCGTATCCGCCGCCGCATCGAAGAGCGGGCACGCCGTGCCGAACGCCATGCCGAACGTATCCACGTACGCATCAACGATCGTGAGTGGAACTTTGATCCGGAGCGGATCGAACGCCTCAAGGCTCAGGCGGCCGCTGCCGCTCACGAAGGGATCAGTGGTGCCCTGGCGGCCGTCGAACGTGCCCTTGCCGGGATCGGCATCGAGCCGCCGCAGCCGCCGCATGCGCCACACCCGCCGCAGCCACCGCATGCGCCACACCCGCCGCATGCGCCACACCCGCCGCATGTGAATACCGATGTCACGATCCAACTCGATCGCAGTGTCGTCGACCAAGAAGTGACAGTAGCGGATGAGCCGGCCAGTGATCCGGCGGCGGCACCCTCGCGCGAAAGTGAGCGCATTGCGATCCTGCGCATGATCGCCGAAGGGCGGATCAGCCCCGAAGAGGGTGATCTGCTTCTCGAAGCACTCGGATAAGTGCTACAATAGCACCATGCATACCATGATCGACATGACGCTCGACCCCCTCCCTGCTTCGGGAGGGGGCTCACTATTGTTGCGATAGCACACGATCAGCACATCGAGCGTCGGGAAAACAGAGAGCTATTCAATGCAACTCCATATGCGAACCAACTCACTCTTTGCCGGTCTGCTTGCCGGTGCGTGTATCGGCATTACCTTCATGCTCGGCATTATCGGCCTGCTCGGGATCGGCATGCTCTGGCAGTATGCCTTTACCAGCAGCATACCGGTGCTTGATTCCGGCGCCTGGGGGGCCGTCCTCGATGATATCGGACGCCTCCCCTCGTTCTTGCTCAGTTGGGTGCCGATTGTGCTTGGCCTGGTGGCCATGGGTGTGCTGCTGGCCTTCCTCGATCGCCTGGCACGCCGGTTGCCACAGCCATGGCAAAGTCGAATGGCTCCCATGCTGCTGCAAATCGTGATCGGCATCGTTGTCATGACCATGCTGTTGCTTGGTGCCGATCAGGCACTCTACGAAGTAAGTGGCCAGGGCGAAACCTTGCCGTCGCTGAGCACCCGCCAGCCGATGGTCTGGAATCTGGTGCTGATCGGGCTACCGCTGATTCTCGGGATCGGCGGTGCGATCTGGGCCTACTGGGCGTGGGGGGAACACCGTTGGCACGGGTGGCTCAATATTCCAGCCACTGGCACAACAACCTCAGCCGATGCTTCTGCCGACGAATGGTTTGCACGACGGCAAGCACAGCAGCGTAACCGTACGATACTGATCGCCGGCGCGGCTGTCAGCCTCGTGCTGCTGTTTGGATCCGTGAGCGGGTACAACCAGATCCGGACAACTGTTGTCAGTGGCGAGGTATGGATCGAACCGGCGGCCCCGACACGTGCCATCCCGCTCACCCTGAGTAATGCCACCCGGCTGCTGATGGTCGAAAACACCTATGGCACCGGTACGGTTGATGTGATGCTAAGCAGCGCATCCGGCAGTATACCGGCCGTCACACCGCTCACCCTGACCTTCCGGGATGCACGCATCAGCTATCAGCGCACGCCGATCGAGGTTGCCGAGCTGCCGGCCGGCGCCTACCAACTGATCACCACCCTCAGCAGCGGAAGCGGTGGGCGGGTCGGGTATGCGCTGATCGAGAGCAATCCGATCCTGGCTCCGATTCTGGCAGTGCTCGTCGGTATCAGCGCCGGGCTGGTCGTCGCATTAGCGACCGCCGCCTTTACCAGTGTGCTCACTGTACGCGAGTAGTTTTGCGCAATGGCTCTACGCCAGGCAATACCGCCGCGCCCGCAGGCATGCCGGGCTCCTCGCCACTTGTGTCGGCATGACATCCTGAGCCGTGCGGCGGGCGATGTTGCCCTACCGCATCTCTCCGCGGGTAAGATTCTCACGGCGGGGGCCGCCCCCCCCCCCCCCCCCCGCCGTCGCCCTGTCATCCTGAGCCGCCCTGCGGCGACGGATCGCTCGGCGGAGTGGAGATGACGATTCTGCGAGCGTGCCGCCCCCGCCGGACACGACAGGGCAGCGCCGCCCGCGAAAATCGTCTCTCTCGCTTATACTGCTGCCATGCAGGCGGCCAACCGCTATCAGATATGAAAAAGAAAGAAGCGCATGACAGCAGCAATCCTTGATGGTCGCATGGTGGCGCAAACGATTCGAACCGAAGTACGCAATGAAGTGGCAGCATGGATCGCATCAGGCGGTGAAATGCCGCGCCTGGCAGTGGTACGTGTCGCCGGCGATGCGGCATCGGCCCGCTATCTACGCACTATTCGCCGCGAGTGTGAGCAGGTCGGCATTGCGTGTGATGTGATCGAACTACCGCAAGCCACCACCCAGGCAACCCTTGAGCATGTCTTGCGCGACCAGAGCGCCGATCCGGCAATCCATGGCATGCTGCTGCAACTGCCGCTGCCGGCGACTATTGATGCGGCACTGGCAACACGTGCAATCGATCCACGCAAAGATGTTGATGGAGTGCATCCATACAATGCCGGGCTCCTGGCACTTGGCCGTCCGGCGCTCCTGCCCAACACACCCGCCGGGGGCATCGAGATCCTGCGGCGCTATGATATTCCGATTGCCGGCCGGCACGCCGTGGTTGTCGGGCGGAGTGCCGTGGTTGGCCGGCCTATGGCGCTGCTGCTGCTCCAGGCGCATGCCACCGTAACCATCGCCCATTCGCAGACACCCGACCTGGTAGCGGTGATCAGCGCGGCCGATATCGTTGTCGCGGCTGCCGGGCGGGCCGGGCTCATTACTGCCGCCATGCTCCGCCCTGGTGCCGTGGTGATCGACTTCGGTATCAATATACTAGCCGACGGCAGCATGACCGGTGATGTTGATTTTACCGCCGCTGCCGAGGTGGCCGGTGCAATCACGCCGGTGCCCGGTGGTACCGGCCCGGTGACGAACGTCATGCTGGTGCGCAATGTGCTGCTGGCGGCGCGTAGGCAACGATCCGGCCAGGAATAGAGGTTTGACAGTGCCTGGTATGCTGTGTATAATACCAGCGCGTTACAGTGCGATCCCCGATAGCTCAACGGTAGAGCGGCTGACTGTTAATCAGTAGGTTCGTGGTTCGAATCCACGTCGGGGAGCCAGTAACCCACGCAACGCCCGGCAGATCTGCTGGGCGTTGTGTGATTCTATGGTTCGCGCTGCGTCACCAGCGGCAGGAAGCGCTGCTGATCCAACACCATCGCACGATCCTCTTCAGCAATCGGGGTAGCAGTCGGGGTAGGGGGTGCAGGCGGTGGGCTCCCAAAGCTCATGGTTGCCAACGCATCAAGGGCGGCATCGACCTGGATGGCTCCATGGCCATGGAGTGTGTCGAAGCCGGTAACACCAAGATCGAGGGCTGTATGTTCAAGCGCCTGCTGAATCGCCGTACAATCCGCCTGGGGGTAGGCGGCGCGCAGAAGCGCTACCGCCCCGGCCACATGCGGTGCCGCCATGGATGTTCCCTGATACAAACAATGCACAAATGGCTCGGCTGCCGAACATCCAGTGCCGGTTGTCTCTTGTAATACCCCATCCGGCACACCATCGCTGTTGTCGTCGCGCGCCAGGTTACCACCGGGTGCCATAACACTAAGGCCGCTACCGTAGCTCGAATAAGGCGCACGCCCGTTGGCGGCGTCGATCGCACCAACGGCGATCACACTCGGGTGGTTGGCGGGGAAGGCGACCACCGGCTGATTGGCATTGCCGGCAGCCGCAACGATGGTAATATCGTCAGCAATTGCCGCCTCGATCGCCTGATTGACGACACTCGCCGAGCAATCGGGCCACAGCCCGTTGCCGACCCCGGCGCAATCAGCACCGAGCGACAGATTGATCACATCGGCACCGTGCAGCCGGGCCCAATCGATGCCGCGTGCGATATCGGCCAGGCTGCAACCACCACTACTGCTGCACACTTTGATCGGCATAATTGTCGCATCATAGGCAACTCCGGCACCACCCACACCATTATTGGTGCATTGCGCCACCGTGCCGCTGACATGTGTGCCATGGCCATTGTCGTCGGCAACGGCCGGCAGGCCTTCTTGCTGTGTGATTGCATTATAGGGTGCCACAAATGTGCGGCAAGCGAGATCCGGGCCCGGGCTGACCCCCGAATCGATAACGGCAACCACCACACCGCTACCCGTGCTGCGATTCCAGGCTTGTGGTGCCTCGATGGCCGCCATATGCCACTGCCACGCCAGGTATGGGTCATCAGAAGCCGACTTCAAAGCAGCTGGTGCAGCCATCTTGCTTGTTTCAATCTGTACCACCAGATCGAGTTCGCTTGCCAGCACATCGGGATGTTGCAGCCAGCGCTGGCGGGCCGCGACGGCCGTCTCGCCGGGCAGCACCGGCACGATATACCAGCCATCGATCAACAACTCGCTTTCGTACGGTAGTGCCGCCACCGCTCCAGGGCGCAGCCGTATCAGTACCTGTGTCGGATCATGCGGCTGTTGCTGATCACGACTCAATACCGGCGACCGCCCGGCCGGTGCCGACGGCATCGCTCGGGCTGCGGGATGCAGGAACGCTGCTATACTACAACAACAGACACCAAGAAACAGAACGCGAAGCAGGACGATGCGCATAGAAGACTCCGGTTGTTGCCGCCGTTTCAGCCTCGGCAGCTCTCTATGCCATCGTAGCAGAGCCGCATTACCGGTAAAAGGGGGGTAAATCAGATGCACTACGCTGATATAACGGCAGCCGATACCATGCTCCTCGCGGCGGCAATTGCGGCTGCCGAAAGGTTATACCATCCAAATATTCAGGAAGTTGCAGCAGCACTGCGCACCAGCGATGGGCAGCTGTTCAGCGCGATCCACTTCGAAACTGCTACCGGCTTTGCGACCATCTGTGGTGAGGTGGCGGCGATCTGTTGTATGGTCGCCGCCGGGCGACGCGATCTCGACACAATCGTAGCGGTGTGGCGTGCGCCGGATGGCGCATGCTACCTGTTACCACCGTGTGGTCGCTGCCGCGAAGTTATCGCTGATTTCAACCCTGAGGCATGGGTGATTGTCAGCCGCGCACCCGATCACTGGGATCAGGCGGCGATCAAGCAGCCGGCCCGCGTGCGGATCGCCGAACTGCTGCCACTCAAATCACATCTGTTGAAGGGGTAGGCGCGTATACGGCGGTTCTTCTACCACATACGCGCCAGAGCGCGATCCAAAGCACACCAATGATGCTGGCGGCATCGAATCAGTGGATCTCAAAACCTATAGCCAGGTGCAGAAACCTTGAGCCATCCGCATCCTGGGAGCGCGGGCGTCCCGCCCGCATGTGCGCAAGATGCGCACGGCTCCAATGATCAATCGTTTTGCACCTGGCTATAGAGCGTCCATACACGGCCACAGGCACGCACCTGTATTCCGGCCATATCACCACCAAGCACGGTCAGCTCCGGCTGCCAGGTACCATCGGCATCCCGCTCTTGTGTATAACTTCCCCAACCACGACCACAACTCCAGAAGCAGTGAAAGCTGTTGGGGTCGGTCGAGGCATCTTCCACCGGCGCAAAACTGATCCAGCCCTCGTCCATGTCGCACTGGAAGCCGCTCAGCGCCAGCAGCAGCGCCCAGCTCGCCATACTGCGCGCATAGTGATGGCCGCACTCTACCTCGTTCCATGGATTACGCCGCACCCCATCGTGGCGCGCCCGTACGGCTTCAACAATCTCAAGCCCTTCGGCCAACCACCCTTCGTAGATCAAATGCGCTGCAACCTGGTATTCGATCCCCGTCCAGACCTCATCGGAATAGACGAACGGCAGCCGTGGGCGCCCGCCATGCGGCCAGCTGCAGAGCAGCAGCCCCGCTTCGTCGTTCAGCACATAGGTACGCTGTGCATTGGCGTGATTGGTAAAATCGCGCTTGAAATTATGTGTGAAGATGGCACGAACCGCCGAGCGCACATGGTCGGCCGGTAGCAGATCGCCCAGCCCCAACACCCGCGCATGCAGCTGGCCCAGTAACTGATCCGAGAGAATCCCTAGCCCGTGCTGATATTTGTAGGCATCGACATCCTCCAGCAGCTGGATGTAGTATTCCCCGTTCCAGAGCAGTTGATCAACCTGTGCACTACCGCGTTCAAACGCTACCCGGTAGCTATCGGCCTGCTGCGGCTCGCCCATCACCCGCGCCAGCTCCTCGGCGGCCCGTAGCGCGCCCAGGTAGTAGATGCTGCTGAGCGGGTTCGGCCCATAGAACTCGATGTCGTAGGTGTTGTGCTGCTTACCATCCGGCACCCCATCACCGTCGGTATCCCAGTGCGCACTGGCATAGTTCATGGCACGCGTAACCCCTGGCCACACCAGCGCCAGCCACGCCCGATCACCACTCACACGCCACTCGCGGTAGACACGCAACACACTACCCATCTGGCCGTCGATCGCCGCCTCCGGGTGCTGGTGCTGATCAAAATGCCACAGGAAAGTCTCACCCTGGGTCTGCATCGTGCGAAAGTATTGGAATCCTTCAGCGTCGGTTTCGACTGTAAACTCGATCCGGCGCATCTCACGCTCAAGTGCCGGAAACAAGAATGCCAGTGTCTGGGCATAGGCCCATACATGGGTGCAGGTTCCCTCGCAGCAACCGGCATCATCAAAACACCCCTCCCAGCCAAAGAAGCGCCCATCCTCCAGCCAGAAGCATGTCGTCGAACGCAGCGGCAGGATATTGGCCGCCAGCGCATCAACGACCGGCTCGGGCAGGGTGCTGTTCCAGAGCGCATCGCGGAACGTGCGCGATGCCGCATCCAGCCGCGCCAGGTTGGCGGCAGCATAACTCGCCACCTGCCATGCGCCGTCAAAACGGGCTGCATAGCGCACCCGCGTCAGGGGTGCCGCATCATTCTTCCAACTGTCGGGCCGGTTGGGGAAGTACCAGCTCAAGAAGAAGCGATACTCGCCCTCGGCACCTGCCGCCAGCGTATCGACCACGCCAAGCGAGGCGGTGTCGCTGGTGCCGTCGGCCGATGGCTCTTCATACCCCAGATCGGTCAACAGGCCGTCGTCGGCCAGGTCATCCCAGAACTCCTGCAAATAATCCCACCATGCGCCGCGCATCCAGGCACGCTTGGTGGTGATCTGCGGGTGGGTTGTGGTAAGCGCCAGTTCACCATAGCGCGCCGCATCGGGGCTAAACCGTGTCGAGCGCAACAACAGGCCACGCAGATCGCCGGTATCGTGAACCTCATTACAATTGCCGCCCAGGGCTACACTCGACACCTGGCCGAAACGATCGAACGTCATCCCACCAACCGGGTTGAACAACGAACCGACGATCGTCAACTGCACCGGCACGCTGCTGATATTGCGCACCCGGTAGCAGAGGATGGCGCACGGCAACCCCGAATCTTCCGCATCAAGCGGCACGAATGGGGTAAAGGCTTCCAACGATACAGCCAGCGGCAACTGGCCGTCTTCGAAGTTGATCGTGGCATATGGGTAGGCGCCACGTAGCGTGGCAGTCGATAGGCGCGGCAGGCCGGCCCCGGTGGTCGGATGATAGCCATGCGATTGAGCGTGGGGCGGCGGTAGCGGCCCTTCGAGTACCCGCGTGATTGGTGGAGCGTTATCGGCCTGGGCACGAATGGCGAAGAAAGTGTTCGGCAAACGGGTATTCTTTGCCGGCCGGTTGAAGATCTCCCAGTCGCGCAGATCGCCACGGGCACCAAGCGAGACATTACCACTGCCGATGCCGCCAAGCGGGAAGGCCGCCGCTGACGCAGTGTGAGTGTAGGTGCGCGTTTCGTCGGAATGCATGCACAGACTCCTTTATGAGACAGCGAGTAGAGCGCCTACCGGCACAGGCAACCACATCCCACGCCGTGCAGCTCTGGGGCAAGGGGGCAAGTTAGAGTTTAACCATCACCGGCCAGTTACACCACCAATGCTCACCTATTTGCCGGCATGCGATGGGTCGGCTGCGGCGGCGGTGGGCTGAAACATTCGAGATTGATGAGCTCAAACCGGATCCAGGGCGGCGTCGCATCCGCCAGATTGCGTACCGTCTGTGCCAGAAGTTCCGGTGCCGCCGCAACCCTCACATTCAGCCGCAGTTTGGCCTGTGCCGTGCGCGTGTCGGCCGGCAGCAGATCCCAGCTGATCGGCGCGCCCGAATGAGTCAGGCTGGCTTTCAGGGCGGCCTGCGGTGTCTCAAGATGGATCTTGATATGTGCTACCGGTGCACCCTGTAGCCGAAACGCTTCATCGAGTGCATGTAAGGCCCCGGCGATCCAGCCGTCGGCAGCAAACGGCCGAGTCGCACGCAACTCGGCCGTGGCATTGAGCCAACCAAGTGCTGCCTCGGCGGCGGCATAGGCAGCATAATCGATCGCCAGGGTCTGCTGCGCAGCACTCACCTGCCCCAGGCACCCGTCAAGCCATTCGGCAACTCCAATACCGCGCCGCGCCGCCAGCGGCACAATGCGCGCCGCCGGGTAATGTCGCCGCAGTTCCACCAGCTGCTGTGCCTGGACATCCGGCTCCAGGGTATCGATCTTGCTCACCCCGATGATCTCGGCCTCGGCGAGCTGCCGATCATGCAGGTAGGCCACCAGTTCGCCCATGCTCCGGGTATCGCGCTGCGGATCGTGCAGCACCGTCAACGGCGCAACGTGCACCACACCCGCCTGAAACAGCTGTAACGGCCGCACGACGGTCGCCATCAGATCGGTACAGCTCCCTACCGGCTCGGCCAGGATCACATCGGGCGCGACGGTTTCACGCAGCCGCGCCACCGCCGCAGCCAGGTCGGGGAACCGGCAGCAAAAACAACCACCGCCGATCTCCTCTACCGGAATGGCAGCCGCATGTGCCAGCGCCGTATCAACCAGATCATGGCTCTGATCGTTGGTTACCAGCCCGACACGCAGACCACGGCTGGTTAACTCGTGTGCCGCCCGCAACAGCAGGGTTGTCTTCCCGGCACCAAGAAACCCACCAACCAGTAGCAGCCGTGTCGCATGCATCAATCGCGCTCCGGTCGCACAATCAGCGAACGGCCGGTCATGGCCGCCGCCGGAGCCAACCCGAGCAGTTCGAGGATGGTTGGCGCCACATCGGCGAGCCGGCCGTTGCGGATCGTCGCTCCTTCGAGGCCCAAGCCATCGGCCGCTACCAGAATACACTGCACCGGGTTGGTGGTGTGCGCCGTATGCGGCCCACCCGTTGCCGGATCGATCAGCATCTCGGCATTGCCATGATCGGCCGTAATCAGCACCACGCCACCCTTCGCCAGTACCGCCGGTACGATCGCACCCAGGCAGGCATCGACCGTCTCGCATGCGGTGATTGTTGCTTCCAGCACACCGGTATGGCCAACCATATCAGCATTGGCGAAGTTCACAATCATAAAGTCGTAGGTATCAGCTTCCAGTGCCACGAGAATGCCGTCGCGAATGCCATAGGCACTCATCTCGGGCTTCAGGTCGTAGGTCGGTACCTCTTTGGGCGAAGGCACCAGCAGGCGTTCTTCACCAGGAAACTCTTTTTCGCGCCCACCATTAAAGAAGAAGGTTACATGGGCATACTTCTCGGTTTCGGCCACATGCAACTGCTTCAGGCCGGCATCGCTGATCACCTGTGCCAGCGGAACTTCGATATCCTTGATGTCGAACGCTATCTCGACCGGTAGCCCCTTCTCGTATTCGCGCATCGCCACATAGAACATATCGCGCAATGCACTGCGGGCAAACCCATCAAAATCCTCAAGCACAAAAGCTCGTGTGATCTGGCGTACCCGGTCGGCACGGAAGTTGAAGCAGATCACCGAATCCCCTTCGCGGATCGTGGCGAGCGGCTGCCCGGCATGCTGGATCACGACCGGCTTAATAAACTCGTCGGTGATATCGGCAGCATACGATTGCTGGATCGCCTCCTGCGCACTCGTCGCCGGTGTTCCGACTCCATGCACCATCGCGTCGTACGCCAGTTTTGTCCGTTCCCAGCGCCGATCACGATCCATAGCATAGTAACGCCCGATCACCGATGCTACCCGACCGACACCAATCTCGGCCATGGCGGCTTCGAGATCCTGCATATACTCCAGGCCGCTACGCGGCAGGGTATCGCGCCCATCGGTAAAGGCATGCACAAACACCTTTTCGAGGCCAGCACGCCGGGCTAACTCAAGCAGCGCCTTTTCGTGACGTACATGCGAATGCACCCCACCGGTGCCGAGCAGGCCAATGATATGCAGCTGCGAGCCGCGTTCCTTGACATGCTCTACCGCCTTGATGAAAGCATCATTCTCGAAAAAGCTGCCATCTTCGATCTGGCTGTCGATAAAAGTGATCGATTGAATGACGACAAATCCGGCGCCCAGATTCAGATGGCCGACCTCGGAATTGCCGATCTGCCCCACCGGCAGGCCAACATCCAGCTCGGCCGCATGCAGGAGTGCCCATGGCCGCGTCGCACGCCATGTATCGATATTTGGCGTATGCGCCAATCGTACGGCATTGCCTTCTACTTCCACGCGTTCACCCCAGCCGTCAAGTATCGCCAGCACTACCGGCCGTGGCCGCTTACTCTTAGTCATCATCCATAGCTCCTGGAGATAAGAGGTATTGCCCCATTCCAATCCATTCATGCCCTGATTCAAGCCGGATATACCAGGCTCAGCTTCCGGTTGTGCCGAGCCGACGCCATAAGACCGGAAGGGCGCAGCATGCTGCGCCCTTCCGGTCTGTTGTATCTATTTGCGCTTCGTGGGAGCATTACGGCCACGGCGGATCGTTCTCCCACTGCTGTTGGCCGCACCCTTTGCCCCCTCCGCTGTTTTGGCCGGTGCCTGTCGCCCCTGCGAGGCCTGCACGCCGCCGGCAAGCTGTGCCGACACCGATGTGGCCGCCGGTTGCGCCACACCGCTCTGCAGCATGGCAATCAGCTCCGGCTCGCGCCCCAGGTGGCAGTTCTTAAACTTCTGGCCGCTCCCGCAAGGGCATTGGTCGTTGCGCCCCGGCAGTTGCACCGCATTACGCACGGTACGCACATTCCGCACCTGCTCGACCGGCACCCCGGCACGCTGCGCAACCAGAAGGCGTTGCTGTTGCTCAGCTTCGATCTGCCGCATCCGCTGCTCATACTGCGTCGATACCGGCAAGATCTGATAGACGATATCTCGCTGGATGTTGGCCTTCAGATCATCGAACATCTGGTAGGCGTTGCGCTGGTATTCGATCAGCGGATCGCGCTGTGCCACTGCCTGCAGGCCGATCTCCTGCCGCAGATCCTCCATGCCGGTCAGATAATCGATCCACTGTCGGTCGATCGTCCCTAGCAGCATGCGCTGTTCAACATAGCGCATGTTCGCTTCACCGATCGCCGCTTCGCGCTGTTCGTATGCTTCTTCGACCGCATCATACAGCACATCACGGATCTCATCGCGCCCAAGCGCCTCAAGCTGTGCTTCATCAACAGCGACAATCGGATTGATCACGCGATAGGCCCGCAGCAACCCTTCGAAATCCCATTCCGGCTCATCAGCACCCGTGCTGGCCGGCAAGAAGCGATCAACAATCGCCGCAAGCTCATCGTCGATCATCTCAAGAATGCGCCCACGCAGGTCTTCACCTTCGAGGATCGCCCGCCGATCGGCATAGATGATCGTCCGCTGCTTGTTCATGACATCGTCAAACTCGACGGTATGCTTGCGGATATCGAAGTTGTACCCTTCAACCCGCGTCTGCGCCCCTTCGATCGAACGGTTGATCAGCTTGGCTTCAATCGGCACATCATCATCGACACCCAGTCGCTCCATGATGCCCTTGACACGTTCCATGGGGCCGAAGCGCCGCATGAGATCATCTTCGAGCGAGAGGAAAAAACGCGATGAGCCCGGATCGCCCTGGCGGCCGGCACGCCCACGCAACTGGTTATCGATCCGGCGCGACTCATGGCGCTCGGTACCGATGATATGCAAACCACCAAGTTCTTTGATCTCGGCCTGCTCGGCAGCCGTAATACGCCGCGCTTCTTCAAGCGCCTGGTTCCGCTCCTCGATGGTTGCCTCATCGAACTTCATGCCACGTGCTTCGAGAATCTCCTCAACCAGCCCGTCAGGGTTGCCACCCAGCAAAATATCGGTACCACGGCCGGCCATGTTGGTCGCAATCGTCACGGCGCCCTTCCGCCCGGCCTGTGCCACGATCCGCGCCTCCTGTTCGTGGAATTTGGCATTCAACACACTATGCTTGATGCCTCGTTTCGTCAGGAGCTTGCTCAACCGCTCCGAGGTCTCCACCGAAGTGGTACCGATCAGCACCGGCCGGCCGAACGCATGCACATCTTCGACCTCCTGCACCACTGCGTTGAACTTGGCCTCCTCGGTACGATAGATCTGATCATCCTGATCCTTACGCACCATGGGCCGGTGGGTCGGGATCGGCACAACATCAAGGTTATAGATCTTGCCGAACTCCTCGCGCTCGGTAAAGGCCGTACCGGTCATACCGGCCAGCTTCTTGTACATGCGGAAGAAGTTCTGGAAGGTGATCGTCGCCATGGTGACATTCTCCTGGCGCAGTTGTACTCCTTCCTTGGCTTCAACCGCCTGGTGTAACCCATCGCCCCAGCGCCGCCCCGGCATCTTGCGCCCGGTAAACTCATCGACAATCACCACTTCGCCATTCATTTCCACGATATAGTCGCGGTCGCGATGGTAGATGAACTCGGCACGCAGCGCGTTATCGAGGTAATGCGTCAGCATGTAATATTTCGGATCGTACAGGCTTTCGCCGTGGGGAATGCGCAAGAGCCGTTCGACCGCCTGAATACCGGCATCCGTGATCTGGATCGACTTACTACGCGGATCGATCATGAAGTCGCCATCCGGATCGATCATCTCTTTCTTCACCTGATCGGGTGTGTACTTGCTTGGCTTCAGGTTGCGAACAAACTGGGCGAACCGGCGGTACTCATCGCTGCTCTGCTGCGCCGGGCCGGAAATAATCAGCGGTGTGCGCGCTTCGTCGATCAGGATGTTATCAACCTCATCGACGATCGCATAGTGTAAGACCCGCTGCGAAAGTTGCGACATATCGCCGGCCATGTTGTCGCGCAGGTAGTCGAAGCCAAACTCGTTGTTCGTGCCGTAGGTGATGTCGGCCATATATGCTTCATGCCGGGTACACGGCCGCCAATGAACCAGCCGCTGATCTTCTTGATCGGCTTTGGGATCTACATACCCCGGATCAAAGATTGCCGAGTAGTCGTGCGAAATAACACTGACCGTCAGGCCGAGCATGGTATAGATCGGCCCCATCCAACCGGCACCAACCCGTGCCAGATAATCGTTGACGGTAATCAGGTGGCAGCCCTGACCTTCAAGGGCATTGAGGTAGAGCGGCAAAGTGGCAACCAGGGTCTTCCCCTCGCCGGTGCGCATCTCGGCAATCTTACCCTGATGCAGCACAATACCGCCGATCAGCTGTGCATCATAATGCCGCTGACCATTCGTGCGCCGCGATGCTTCGCGTACTGTGGCAAATGCCTCTGGCAGCAGATCATCGAGCGCCTCACCGTCGGCCAATCGCTCGCGAAACTCAGCCGTCTTCTGACTGAGCTGCTCATCACTCAGCGCCGTGTATTCCGGCTCGAGATCATTAATAGCTCTGACGAGCGGCTGAATCTTCCCTATGGCACGCTCCGGCCCAAGCCCGAGCATCTTTTCAAAAAATGCACGCATGATGCGTTCTCCTCACATCTACACATATACCCCCCCCGGAAACACCGCCGAGGAGCGTACAGTGATGCAGCCGCGCTGGGCGCCTGCCGCCACTGCTGATCATTATAGCATACGGCTTATGACGCATCCCACTGCCGTCACAGGCCATGATAGGGCGTATGCGTTCTTTCACATCGTGTGGCCGCGTCGCTCGGCCATCACCGCTGAGCCGGCATGGCATCCTATAGCTAGGTGCAGAAACCTTGAGCCATCCGCATCCTGGGAGCGCGGGCGTCCCGCCCGCA
>CALLZL010000292.1 GCA_937859575.1 uncultured Chloroflexota bacterium | reverse complement strand
GGTACCACTGGCATCTTCCTCGCCATCGACGAATATTTGGATGAGACCAGTCGCGACGTTTCGCACAATTGCGACGTGATGCGGCTGGTTATCGCCCACGTCGGTCGTGCCGCGAATGGTTGTCCAGGTGCCGCCGCTGCCCGCGACGCCGAACACAACGCGCAGCGTCGCGCCGTTGCGCTCCAGGCCGGCCACCCATCCACGCGGATGCCCCCAGATGTCGCTATCAAGGAAGATGTTCGACTCGCGCGCATCGGTCGCGCTGGTGGCGTCGTTGTCGGCATAGGCGGCCTGCAGCCAGACCTCGATCGTGAAGTCACCACTGCCGACATCCGCTGCCGTGCTCGTGCCACCGGTGTCAAGCGGGATGCGTGCGCGATCGATGTTGCTCGTGCCATTGCCGTAGAAGCGCAGCGCGTTATTGGTGTCGACCAGCGCGCCGGCCTCGCTTGCGGTGAGCATCGCAGCAATCGCCCCAACCTCGGCAAGTGTGGCCGAATCAGTAACGGTCTCGCTTGCAGCGAGCGTGCGTGCGTCGGCAAGCGTTGCCGAGTCGGTGGCTGTGATCGGCGCAGTGAGCGGGCGCGCTTCGGCCAGGGCTGCGCTGTCTGTGGTAGTTGCGACCGCCGCCGTCGTCACCGATTCGGCGAGCGCAGCGGAGTCGGAACTGCTGACCTGCTGCGTTGCGTCCACAGCGCTCTGCTCGGCGATCGTGGCCGAGTCAGTGGCAGCGAGCGCAGCGGCAGGCGCCGACGCGTCGCTCAGGGTTGCGGTGTCGGTGACCGTCTCGGCTGCGGAGAGGCTGGCCGTTGCGTCAGTGAGCGTGACGCTGTCGCTGCTGGACACGTTTGTGTTGGCGACAAGATCGGCAGCCTGTCAATCATCGGCGTAGTTCTGCGTTGATGTCGCGTTGCCGCCGTATGCGCCAATACCGGGGGTTCCGGTCGCATAGGTGGTATCCGTGACACTCGCGTCCTGCACATTGTTGCGGAATCCGCGGATGGTGCTGCCATCGGCAGATATACCCGCTGCATACTCTGTGCCGGACGCACATCCTGAGCCAGTTGCCAGGATGTTCTCACTCCCGGCGTCGATGCGCAGCAGGTAGAACGCATCACCACCGAATCCGCCGAAGATGTAGCCGCTGTTGGTCGCGCCGGATGCGCAGCGACACGCCGCGCCGATCATAATGGCGCCGTTATCAGAGCGCGCAATACCGAGGTCGACCCGGTAGTTTGCGGAGTCCATCGCGGATACGGTGTATTTGGCAAAGCGATAGACACCAGCCGTTGCCGTTTGCTTCACGCGATTAGAAACAACCGAGAAGCTCGCTCCGGTCGTCTGTGTGTAATTTGCGCCGATGCCGCCATCGGCGCGGTTGAAGTTGTCGGTGTAGGGTGCCACTACAACTCCACCTCACCCAGACGCAGCCGTTCGCGACTGCGGGACTGCTGACGCCGGAAGATGATCGTGTGCAGCGCCTCGCGCACCGTCATGTCGTCGCCTATGCCGCTGGTGCTCACCTGGTGGTCGCTCAGCCACTTCAGCAGCCGCTTGCGCTGCTGCGGCGTAGTTGCGGCACTGAGCCGGGCATCGAGATCACCGCCGAGCCACAATGGGCCGTCGTTGTCGGCTAACTCCTGTTCTTCGAGCAGGTGATTAGCGATATAGCGGGCCAGTTCGCCGACCGTGGTGCTCGCTGTAATCCAATGTCGCGCCACGCCATAGCTGTCGAGGAGGCTGCGCAATCGTGGCAGGTGACCGGCCGGCAGATCCGACAGCCGGCGTGACAGGTTATCAAGCTTGATGATCTGCCCTTGCGGATCGTCGACCTCCGTCTCGCACCAGGTCAGGCACCAGTTGAGGTTGCGCGGCAGAATGGCGCTGGTGCGCGTCCCGGGCGCAACGAGGTTGACGACCCGCGAGCAGCGGGCGCCGGCGCGATACGTATGTTGCTCGATAGGCGCCAGATACAGCGGCATGACAGAACCTCGCTACGCAAGCGTGAGGGTGACGGTGAATGTCCATGTGGCGCCGCTGGCCTTCGTGCCGTTGTTCTCGACACGCCGGTTGAGCATCCGCCCGCCAGATGCCGCGTTGAAGATGCCCCACTCCTGCCAGGCGAAGTTCGCCTCTGCTGAGCCGAAGACCGAACGGAAGGAGATCGACGCCGCGCCGCTGGTTGTGCCATCGGTGTGCGACGGATAGCTCGACTCCATCGGGCGGCGCAGCAGGTTCGTTGATGCCTGCAGGTTGGTCTGTGTGGCCGCTGCCGCCGAGGTGGAGTCGCCGACTCCAATGTGGGCGTTGGCGTTGTTGAAGAAAGTGAGGTTCTGGCCGGCTGTCCCTGTGCCGTTGCCGATCAGACATTGCCACAAGTTCGATGCCCCACCGTACATGAGCAGGTTGCCCTCGCGCTCAATGACTTCATAGGGCTTCCCTGCTTTGCCACTGTTGATGTCCTCGGCAGACCAGTCGCCGTGGAACTTCTCAATCTTCCACTGCGCTCGCCACCGGACCGGCTCGTGCTGGTCGATGAGCACGCCGAGGTTCGCCCCCTCGCTCGCGTGTGCCTGTTCGTGCATGTCAGCCTCTCAAAAGAGACGCGCGGTAGCAGCCCGAAGGCCACTACCGCGCGTTGTTCGCTCTGGTAGAACTATGAAGTTGTCAGAACCGGCTACGACGCGGCGATGATCCCCGCCGCTCGCAGTGCCGCCAGAATTGCGTCGACCTTATCGGAGATGGCCTGCACCTCCGCCTCGACATAGGTGCCGCTGATGTTCTGGTCAAGGTCGGCGATTGCCGCCTGCGCCGTGACCAGTGCAGCAGCGACACCGTTGTTGAGCAACTGGCCGCCCGTCTGAATGTTGAACGCGCCGCCCGACTCGACGGTGAGACGCTCGCCGCCGTGATCGAAGTGAACTTTCGTGACGTAGCTCACGCGCTTCCTCCTCTCACCGCTTAGGCGGTGCCTTCCGCCGGCGAGACCCACTTCTCAATCGACACGCCCGCAGGCTGGTCGATCCCCGGCTTGCGCAGGTCGTAGGTGATCGCCGTGATGCTGTCGACTGTCGTGCTGGTGCCGCGAGTGACCTCGACACGCACATAGCGCTCGCGTGGCCGCTTGATGTCCAGCACCACCAGGTTGTTTGCCCCCGACACAACCGAACTGCCTTCCAGGTCGGCCATGCCGCTCGCGCTGTTGACGCTGTTCTGCTGCGCCTTTACGGTGTTGTTCGCCGCAGAGGTGCCGAGCCGCACGATGAACATGACGCCCTCGGCGTTCGCTGTGTCGATGATCAGACTGTTCACCGCGGTGGTGCCTGCGCCCGCAGCCGCAGCCAGCCCCGAGTGAACCTGTGCATGATTGGTAAGCATTGTTCTACTCCTCAGTGATAGTGGGCCGAACGTAACTGCTCAGCCCACTGCTGCTGCTTATGAAACGCTACGGAGCGAGGATCAACCGTGAAAATGCCTCTGGAAGCAAGGGCATTCCGTCCCCTTCATAGCGCACGATATAGCCGCGCTGATTGTTCTCGGCGTACAGTTCCAGGAGCACCTGGATCTGCATGTCGAGGGCATCGACGATCCCGTAGAACGAGAGGTCGCCGATCAGCGCGACGTACTGGCCGGCAGTGAAGGTACTTGGGGCGAACTCACTCATGAGGTATGGCGTGTCCAGCCCCGTCGCCGGCGTCCCCGCCAGCCCCGGCGCCCAGATGTAGTCCGTGCCGCTCTTGAGCTTGCGGATGCGCTTCAGCGTCTCGCGGCTGAAGATCCAGCGCGTGTTCCGCGCGTTCTGGTACTGCGCCTTGAGATTGAACTTGCAGTCGATCAGCTCATCGCCAGTGAAGGCGGTCGGGCTCGCGGTCACCACGTCGCGACTCGTCGGGATGCCGAGATTGCTCGGCGTGAACAGACCGAGCGGCTTCTGCGCGCCGTCGCCGGTCAGGTACGCCTTCTCCTGTGTGACCGAGATGCGATAGCCGAGCCGCTGCTGCACAAGACGATCGACCGGCTGCGTACTGCGGCGGATGAGCGTATTGCTCACCTTCACCCGCTTCGCCAGCGGGTGCGGCTTCAGTTCGCGGCGCCCGAACAGCTTGGCGGTATCCTCGCTGCCGGTGCCGAGTTCGACCGTCCAGTCGGCATCGCCGTAGTCGGCATCCATCGTCACCACGCCGAGGCTCTCCGACCCGGTGATGGTCTCAACCGTCGCATACTGACGGATGTACACCATATCGTCGACGAACTTGATGAGTCCGCGCGCGAACTGCATGGGCACGACGGTGTTCCCGCCGCCCGCCTCGTCATCGACCGACAGCGTCTTGCGCTCATCGGGCGTGAGCCCCTTCGCGCCGACCCGCAGG
>CALLZL010000291.1 GCA_937859575.1 uncultured Chloroflexota bacterium | reverse complement strand
ATCCCGAGCGGCCGGCGGTGCCGAAGCCGCGCCTGCCGCAGGCAGCAGTGCTGCCCCACGAGAGCTACCCCACCGATCCCGAGCAAACCGCCGTTGCGCGCTATAATCAGGCCATGGCGGCCTTCTACGCCGAGCAGCGGATGGCAGGGCGTGGCGATTGGGTTCAGCACTCGGCGCAGCGTGTCGCCGGGCCGCAGAGCCTCTCGGGCCGGCATACTCTGCGCGAAGCGCTGCATGCGTTGGGTTTTGAGTTGCAGTAGAACCAGATTGCCGGCAGCGTGCTGCCGGCAATCCTCTGTCTCGCATCCATCGCGATATCGACCAGCTGCGATCGCCGGACACTACTCGGCAACACCACCTATGGTATACGCCCGCTGCATGGCATCGATCCCGCGTCGAGCAACTTCGAGTGCGGTTGCACCGCCATAATCGCCAATGAACAACTCAAGCGAGAGGAAACCGCGAGCCGGTATCGTACAATAATCGCGCCAGCCGGCGCGATGGTGCGATCCCCTCACCGGGGAAGACACGCTCGGCATCGGTGATCACCTCCCGCGCCGGGGTTGCCGGGTAATCATTGACATGCACAATGCCGATCGCATGCCCCGCCAGGTAGCCGATACCGCTTACATCGCTCCCACCAGTGTACATATGGAATGGATCGAGCAGTAGCTGCGCATTGGTGACCCCGCTTTCGAGCGCGACATACAGCGCCTCGCTCAGCCGCGAGAGGCGCGCTGCCCGCCCCCAGAACTCAAGATACGGTTCCACACCGATCCGCCGCCCGAGTGCTGCCAGCAGTGCGTATGCTTCCGCGATCGACTCCAGTGGTACACCGGCGACATTACCGAACGGCGGGGCCGCAACGGCAGCACAGCCGAGTTCCGCGAGCATGTGCATCTCGCGTTCGGCCTGCACCATGCCACGCGCCCGTACCTCGGCGTCGGCGTCGGCCCAGGCAAAGAATGCGATCGCATTGGCAACCGTGAGCCCGGTGTCGGCGATCCGTGCCCGCAGCATGGCGAGCGACCCGCCGGCGGCGACATACGCCTCCAGATCCCGCATCCAGATCTCGATCCCTTCGTATCCCGCCTGCGCTGCGGTTTCGATCTGCTGCGGCAGATCGAGCGCAAATGGGAAGAGTGTCGAGGCATTGAGGGCACGCTTGAACGGAAAAGTCACGCCATTCCCCTTTCACACGGCAGCCATCCGCATCCTGGGAGCGCGGGTGTCCCGCCCGCCGATACGCAAGATGCGCGCGGTTCCAACGATCAATCGTTTTGCACCCGGCTATAGAGTTGGAACGCTGCCGGCATGCCGATTGTTACATGCATCCCAGCTTTTGCCGATTCGAACACACCGAGGGTTATCTCCAGCACATGGCGTGCCAGATCGCCACTGGCGCGATGCGGGCGACCAGTGCGGATGGCATCGGCCATGTCGGAAAGGCCAAGGCCACGGCTATTGTCGGTATAGCCGTGCGAAGGTGCGATCTCGTCAAGCGTGCCATCTGCGCGCTTGATCCGGATCGGCCCGCCGAAGGTGTTCGGATCAGGCGCAAAAAGAATGCCCTCGGTGCCATAGATTTCGAGACGCGGCGTATAGCCGAAGCTCTCCTTCGCCGCCTGCAGCGAGGCGATCGCCCCACCGGCGAATTCCAGTGTCGCAGCGGTATTCTGCGGTGCTGTAACCGGAACCGAATCGCCATAACGTGGCGATTGCGGGTTGGTCACGGTAATCATGTCGCGCAGCCGGGCAGTTGTGCCACTGACACGCCGCACCGGGCCAAGCAACTGAACCAGTGCCGTCAGGTAGTAGGGAGCCATATCGAACAGCGGATCCCAGCCAAGCGTGAAATAGGTCTCGAAACGCGGGTGCATGCCATCAAAGGCATTCCCCATCAGAATAAGGCCGTTGGCCGCGTATGGCGTGCCGATCGCACCGGCCGCCAACAGATCTCGGCTTGTCTGCAGGCCGCCGCCCAGGAAGGTATCGGGTGCAATGCCGACACGCAAACCGCGTTCCTGGGCAGCGGCAAGCACCCGCTCGGCCTCGGCCATTGTGAGTGCAAACGGCTTCTCGGCATACACATGCTTGCCGGCCGCCAGTGCGCGCAGATTTGTTTCGGTGTGCATCCCTGGTGGTGTCAGATTCAGCACCACATCGACATCCGGGTTTTGCAGCAGTTCTTCAACACTGCATGCCAGCGGTACACCAAATTCGGCAGCCCGCTGGTGGGCCAGTTCCGGCACCAGGTCGGCACAGGCGATAACGGTCAGGTTGTCGAACATGCGGGTGCAGTTTTCGAGGTAGATGGCGCTGATCATGCCGCAGCCGATCACACCAACACGCATAGGGGTCATGCCACTGCCTCAATCTATGCTATGAATTCCCAATCCAGCACGGTATCAATCTCGCCATTCCAATCTTCGTCCACCCGATGCTGCCCACGATCGCGGAGCAGCGCCACAACCCGTCGTGCAAGCTGCTGCTGGCGGCGCGGATGACCGGTGGTTGTCAGGTCGATCACAATGGCGGCGAGTTCATCTGGCTGCCACCCCTGGCCGGCAAGGTGATGCAAGTGGTAATGCAGGCGGCTCATATACGGGCACCAGCGCCGTTCGAGGGCAAACAGCATGCGCAACAACGAGTGGACACCGATCGCTGCCTCTAGCCGCGCACCCAGTTCGTTGCCGCGCCGCCAGCACTTGAGCGACCGGTACAACTGGTTGAGGTAGCCATCGTAACAGGCGGCAACTTCCGCCACTGCCTGCTCTTCGGGGATGCGGCGCAGCGCATCGATCAACGGTGTCGTCTCACCGGTTTTGTCGTATATCACCCGGCTCTCGGCATAGGCCGGCAACATCCAATCGGCCTGTGAACCAAGCTTCAGATCACGTGGTGAATCGCTCCAGATATCTTTCGTATTCAGCGCCCCCTGCACCAAGATGCCGCGCGGTGGTTGGGCACCTTGCTGCTCATAGCGCACAATCGCCTCGTCGGTCACAACAAATATCACATCGTAATCCGATTCATGGCTTGCTTCGCCAAGGGCACGCGAACCCATCAGCACCAGCCCGATCACATCCGGGTCGGCCTGCGCCTCGGCTACCAGCGCGGCAATCACCGGGTCGCTGTCTGGATCATAGGGGCGCATCACTTCTCCTTGTGTAGAACGTCAGGTTGCAAAGAAGGTGGTTGCCGGCAGTGTAGCTGCCAGGCGCTGCAGAAGTTCGCTATCGCGGCTGATCCCGGCCTGTTCGAGTGCCAGCAGCACGGCACCGACGATCGGTTCGAACCGGCTATGCATGGCATGCGCGCCAGGCACCGCCGCCCGAACACGCGCCGCCAGCGTATCGCGCAACAGCGGCGACGGATGGCGCAATACGCCGCCCGTCAGCACCAGCGGAAATGAGGTTGCCAGCAGCCCGACCTTGCGGGCCGCCGCCAGCGCATAATCGCCGAGTGCTTCGCCATGCGCAACGATGATCCGGCGGGCGGCGGCATCGCCGGCATCGGCAGCGTCGATCAACGGGCGCACCAGTTGCCGCCGCACTTCCGGCCGCGCCATGTCGCGTGCCGTGAGCTGGTGTAACACCGCTTCGACACTCGTCGCGGCGAAAGCTGCCAGGATCAGTGCAGTCAGCATAGTCGGCGGATCGATCCCCAGTTCGGCCCGATAGACGGCCCGTAGTGCCCGGCTGCTCAGCTCGCCGGCACCCTGTGGTTCCTGCCAGAAGCTGCTGTGCCAGATCTGGCCAGCCGCATTGCGGGCACCGATCGCCGCACCAGTACCACATGCCACTGCCACGCCGGTGCCGTCGGGCGAGCCGGCATATAGCGCGCCAATCGCATCATTCACAACCGTTATGGTGCGGCCGTAGCCAGCGCGGCGCATGGCAGCTTCGAGCAGCGCAAAGTCTTCCGGCCAATCGGCACCGGCCAGGCTAAAGGCCCCGGCTACCAGATCGGCCGCCACCACGCCGGCCGCTGCCAGTGCTTCTTCCACAGCCTGCTCGATCTCGGCGATCGCCGCCGCGGGCGACACGGCACCGTAGATGTCGCCGCAACCGGCACGCCCGGCACCCACGATGGTACCATCGCACCGCACGACAAGCGCGAGGGTTTTGGTATTCCCACCATCAACGCCAAGGATGAGATCCATCGCGCCACCTGTCAACGCAGCAGTCGTTCGGGAAGATACTGGCGATGTGCCGCCGCCATCTCATCGTAGATCGTCTCGGCCAGTGGTAACGAGAAGACCAGTGGGTGGCTGGCGAGGGCACGGATCGCGTCACGGCGGGGTGCGCTCCCCTCGGGGGCGGCCGCCCGCGCCCGTTATTTACCCCGCCCCCCCCGCGGGGCCGGCACACGGCG
>CALLZL010000290.1 GCA_937859575.1 uncultured Chloroflexota bacterium | reverse complement strand
GGCGGCAATGCAGCACCACCGCCCGTATGGCCGGCATACAGCAGACTCAGATCGTTGGCCAGCACCCCCAGCGACCTGCCATCACACACAATATGATGCATCGTCAGCAGCAGCCGGTAGGTTGTTTCGTCAGATCGGATCAGCAGGGCACGCAGCAGTGGGCCACGCGCAAGATCAAATGGGCGGCGTGCCTCTTCGTACAACAAGCGCCAGAGCTCTGCCGCCCGATCACCGGCAAACCCACGCAGGTCGATATACTGAAACTGTGGCGGTAGCGGCGGCAATATCAGCTGGTGTGGTGTTCCGTCGCTCTCGGGGAAGACCGTGCGCAGAGCTTCGTGGCGTATCAGCAGATCGGCAAGGCTGCGTTCGAGTGCGGCAATGTCAAGTGCCCCATGCAGTTCGAGTGCCAGCGGCACATTGTACACCGGGTTGCCGGGGGTGAACTGATCGAGAAACCAGAGCCGTTGCTGCGCAAACGAGAGCGGCATATCGGCACTACGCGGCACCGGCGTGATCGCCGGCTGGTCGGTGGCAGCCGCCGCACTGCGCAGAAAGGCGATCACCTCATCGCGGCGCTCGACGATCTCGGCACGCAGTTCGGCCGTAAGCGCCCCCGGCGAGGCACTATAACGCAGCCGATCACCCTCGAGCCAGATGGTGATATCACGATCGCGCAACTGTTGGATGAGGAAATGAATAGTCATGCAGGCAGTGTCAGAATCTCCGGTTCGCCGTCGGTAACGGCAATCGTATGCTCGAACTGCGCCGAAAGCGAACCATCGGCCGTGCGTACCGTCCAGCCATCGACCTGATCGAGGATGGTGGCATAACCGCCGGCATTGATCATCGGCTCGACGGTAAAGACCATCCCTGGGCGCAGGCGCAGCCCACTACCCGGTTTGCCGTAGTGCAGCACCGTTGGTTCTTCGTGCAGCCGCTGCCCGACACCATGGCCGGTCCATTCCCGCACCACCGAAAACCCATTGGCCTCGACATACTGCTGGATGGCGGCCCCAATATCGCCAAGCTGCTTGCCGCCGCGGGCTGCGCGAATGCCACACCACATTCCTTCCTCGGCCACATCGAGCAGGCGCTGTGCGGCTGCCGAAATCGCGCCGACCGGCAGGGTAACACACGCATCGCCATACCAGCCGTCGAGCACAACTCCCATGTCGATCCCGACGATATCCCCTTCATTCAGGCGGTAATCACGCGGGAACCCATGGCAGATCACATTGTTGGGCGATATGCAGAGTGTTGAAGGAAAGCCGCGATACCCCTTATAGGCTGGAACCGCACCCCGGCTGCGAACAAACTCTTCCGCCAGTCGATCGAGTTCGAGCGCCTCGACCCCCGGGCGGACATACGGGCGCAGCATGGTGAAGGTCTCGGCCACCAGCTTGCCGGCTTCACGCAGTTGTGTCAGCTGTTTTTGATTGCGCAGAACAATAGCCATTGATTTCCCTTATAGCGATTGCAGAATCACTATTATGATCGGTTCTTGCGAGAAAGTCCAATCCGGGGCAAGGGTTTTGCCGATCGGCGCGGGTGGGCATGCCATCGGGCTGCACTGCCGGGTATACCGCTACAGCCCCAGGCTCCGCAAAAAGCTGCGTGCCGCGCTCACCCCTTCGAAGGGTGTGCGCCCGGCGGCATCATGGTCACCAATGATATCCTGCTCGACAACCGCCCAACCATTGTAGCCGAGCGCCCGGAGATCGGCCAGGCACCCTTCGATATCGGCAGCGCCGGCACCAAGCGCCGTAAATACCCCCCGTTCGACACCGGTGACGAAATCCCACCCTTCGGTACGCGCCTGTTCGAGCCGCCCGGCATCAACATCCTTCAGGTGCATATAACGCACCCGATCACGATAGGTTGCCAGTGCCGCACGCGGCTCGCCACCGCCATACAGGTAATGGCCGGTATCGAGGCAGATGCCGACCAGTTCGGCCGAGGTGCGCTCACAGAGCGCCCGTAGCTCGGCCGGGGTTTCGACATACGTGCCGGCATGATGGTGAAATACCGTCTGCAAACCAAGATCATTCAACCGCCGCGCAAACTCCTCGACCCGCCGTGCCGCTCTATTCCACGCGGCGGCGTCCATGCCGAAGACTTGATCGGGGGCGATCTGCCCGGCATGCGCACGACGAAGCGCATCACCGGCATCCGAGAGGACGATATACGCCGCGCCGAGATCAGCCAGCAGCCGTGCCACCTGCCATGCCTCTTCGGTTGCCGGCCCGAACGCGGCCGGATCCGCCAACGGCAACGGCACAAATGCCGAGGTGAGTATCAGCCCACGTGCATCAAGCGCAGTGCGCAGGGTTGCCGCATCGGTCGGATAGTAACCATATGGCCCGAGTTCGGTGGCCAGGTACCCCGCCGCCGCGATCTCGTCCATCACCTGCTGCCATGGCACGCGTGGCGCACCCTCCGCGACTTCGGTCACACCCCATGACACCGGGGCCGCTGCAAGGCGAATTGAGTGCATGTCTTCCTCAATATCATGCTGATCCAGGGCGGCCCGGCCGCCGCGACACAATCGGGATGTACCGTATTGGCACAGCTGCACTACAGGCGCTCAAACACCCCGGCTGCCCCCATACCCCCGCCGATGCACATCGTTACCAGGCCGTAACGCCCACCACGCCGGGCCAACTCGTGGATGAGTTGCACCGTCAGCTTGGCACCGGTACAGCCAAGCGGGTGGCCGAGCGCGATCGCACCACCATTGACATTCACGATCGCTTCATCGATTTCGAGCCGGCGGATCACCGCCAGGGCCTGTGCCGCAAATGCCTCGTTCAACTCAACCAGATCAATATCGCCAATCGTCAGGCCGGCCTGGCGTAGCGCCTTCGGCACGGCTTCGACCGGCCCGATACCCATGATTTCGGGCGGCACACCGGCCACCGCAAACGAAACAAAGCGCGCCAGCGGCTGTAATCCGAGCGCCTCGGCACGCGCACGGCTCATTACCACCACCGCAGCCGCACCATCACTGGTCTGTGAGGAGTTTCCGGCCGTCACACTGCCATTGGCGGCAAAGACCGGCTTCAGTTTGGCCAGTGCCGCCGCTGATGTATCACGTCGCGGGCCTTCGTCGCTGTCGAAGGTGTAGCTCAGATGCCGGCGTTCACCATCCTCCACCCATACCTGTTCGACCTCAATCGGCACGATCTGATCGCGGAACAGCCCGGCCTCGATCGCCGCCAGCGCCCGCTGATGCGAACGCAGCGCAAAGGCATCCTGCTCGTCGCGGCTCACCTCGTACATCCGGGCGACATTCTCGGCCGTCAGGCCCATGCCGAGGTAGAGATCCGGGTTGAGTTCGGCCAGTGCCGGATTCGGCGCAAAGTGATGCCCGGTCATTGGCACCGCACTCATGCTCTCGGCACCACCGGCCACCACAACCTCACCCATACCACTCATGATCTGCTGCGCCGCCAGAGCGATCGTCTGCAACCCCGACGAACAGAAACGATTGACCGTCTGTGCTGGCACCGAAACCGGTATACCGGCCCGTACTGCCGCCACCCGCGCCATGTTGAGCCCTTGCTCGGCTTCGGGCATGGCACAACCGATAATGACATCATCGATCATGGCCGGATCCAGCCCTACCGACCGCTCGACCGCCGCCCGGATCGCACCGGCCGCCAGGTCGGTCGGATGTACGGTGCGCAACGCGCCGCGCGGTGCCTTGCCGACGGCCGTCCGTACTGCAGAGACGATAACAGCTTCTTGCATGGTGTGTTCCTTGTTGCGTAGTGGGTCGTATGGCGGGTGTTTGCCACGACACGACCCATCAATAGCTTGTATCGGCGGTAGATCCGTATGCGCTAATTCCGCAATGGCTTTCCGCTCTGCAAAATCGCCATGATCCGCTCCTGGGTTTTTGGTTCGATAATCAGCCGGCTGGTGGCTTCATATTCGAGATCAAGCAGGTACTGCTCGCTCACCCACTGCGGGCTGGTCAGATCCCCGCCGCATAGTGTCGTCGCCAGTTCTGTCGCCAGCCGCCGGTCGTAATCGCTGATATAACCGGCGACGCGCATGCCATGCAGTGCAGCCTGGAGCACGGCAATGCCCCGCCGGCCAACGGCATACACCGGCTCGCCGGCGGCCGGCGGGGCGGTATAACCGGCCGCAACCATGGCAAGCGCCTCTTTCTTGGCCTCGGCGATCAGGCGGGCTCGGTTCATCACGATCCGATCACCCTGATCGAGGTAGCCGAGCCGCAGCGCCTGTTCGGCGCTCTCACTCACCTTCGCCAATGCGATCGTTTCGAAGGCGCGCTGCAGCGCCGGCATTGGATCGGTACCGGGAATACGGGCCTGTGGCGACACATAGCGCCGCACAAACTCTTTACCCCCGCCCCAACCAGGAATCAAACCAACCCCCAGTTCAACCAGGCCCATATAGGTTTCGGCCGCCGCCACACGGCGCGCCGCCGCCAGGCAGATCTCAACCCCACCGCCAAGTACGCGGCCATACGGTGCGGCGATGATCGGCTTGCGGCTGAGGCGTATGGCCTGGAACAACTGCTGGGTTGCGCGGCCCGATTGGCGCACTTCGTCGATCTTGCCGGCCGCAACACTCATCGCCGCAACCGCCAGATTCACGCCGGCCGAGAAATCCTGCGCCTGATTACCGATCACGAGTGCCACCCAGCGATCATCACTGTTAAGCAATTCGAGCGCCTCACGCCCCATCGCGTCGATCAGCGGGTCGATCGCATTCACCTTGGCATGAAACTCAAGGCACAACACACCATCGCCAAGATCGAGGATACTGGCGCTTGCATTGCGCTTCAGTTCGCGCCCCTGCGCCCGCAGATCGTCGAGATCGATCGTGCCTTCCGGCGGCTCAAGGGCGACGATCCGATCGGCACGCGGGCTGAACACCCCCGTGACACGCTCGCCGTCGCGCCGGTAGAAGCTTTCGATCCCGGCTGCCAGCATCGCCTCGACCCACGGTGCAATCGCGATGCCACGCGCCTGCATGCGCGCGACCCCATTGGCCACCCCGAGTGCATCCCAGATCTCGAATGGGCCGAGTTGCTGGTTGAACCCCCAGCGCATTGCGCGATCGACATCGACGATGCTCTCGGCGATTTCGGGGATGCGGCGTGCGGCATACGCCAGGGTGCGCAACAGCACCTCGCTCAGGAACTCGCCGGCCCGATCACCCTGGCCCTGTTCGATGATCATGCGCAACCGGCGCCGCAAATCGTCGATCTTGCGCGCCTTGCCTACCAGGTCGAAGCGCGGCTTCTTCGGCGCTTCATGCGCCATCGTCTGCAGATTCAGTGGCCAGAACTCGCGCCCGGCACCACCACGCACCTCTTTGTAGAAGCCGATCCCCGCCTTGTTACCCAGCCAGCCACGCTGCGCCAGCCCTTCGATCGCGGCGGGAATCCGGAACATCTCACGCTCTTCGTCTTCCGGTACCGCTTCGTACAGGTTGCGTGTGACATGCAGCATGATATCCAGCCCTACCAGATCGATCAGGCGGAAGGTGGCCGTGCGCGGATTACCGATCAGTTCGCCGGTCAGCGCATCGATCTCTTCGACACTATAGCCGTGTTCGAGTGCATAGTTCACCACCACCTGGCCGGTATAGGTAAAGATTCGATTGCCGATGAAGTTCGGCCGATCTCTGGCGATCACCACCCCCTTGCCGAGCTGCGTATCGGCAAAGTGCCGCATTTGCTCAACCACCTCGGGCAGCGTGTCGGCCGTAGGGATCACCTCCAGCAGGTAGAGATAGCGTGGCGGATTGAAGAAATGAGTGCCGAGAAAATGGGCACGGAAGTCGTCTGAACGCCCGGCGGCGATCGCGGCAATCGGAATACCGCTGGTATTGGAAGAGACGATGCTCCCCGGTTTGCGCACTGCTTCGATGCGTTCCATCAACTGCCGCTTCGGTTCGAGCTGTTCGACAATCGCCTCGACGATCCAATCCGCATCGGCAATCAGTTGCAGGTCGTCTTCGAGGTTGCCGATCGTGATCTGTGCCGCTCGCTCGGGGCTGAAGAGTGCTGCCGGGCGCGCCGATGTGATCCGCTCCAGGCCGGCAGCAACGATGCGGTTCCGCACCTGCGGCGCGTCGAGCGTCAGCCCACGTGCCTCTTCATCAGGCGTCAATGCCGCAGGTGCCATATCAAGCAGCACCACCGGCAGGCCGGCATTAGCGCAATGGGCAGCGATCCCGCCACCCATCGTACCGGCACCGATCACGGCAACCTTACGAATATGTGCCATCATGCAGCTCCTTCGCCCAGTAGTCAAAGGTTCGCACCACTGCGAAGCCCAACGAACGGTATAGGTTCACAGCAGGCGTGTTCTCCGGCTCAACCTCCAGAAACACATCGCCGTGTTCCTGGCTGGCTACTTCGGCCAGCGCGGCGGCGACTATCTGCCGGCCATAGCCACGCCCACGGTACGCTTCACGTACAACCAGGCCATACAGCCATGGGTGCCCTGCAAGCATCTGGATATTGAGCGTTGCCACTGGTTCATCGCCAAGCAGTGCCAGAAAGTAACGGATCGTTCCGCGCTCGTAATCCTGCTGCATACGCGCCAGAATCTCAGCCACGGCACCGCCCCAACCCTCGGCCAGCACATGGGCCGCTGCCGGCAGAAGATCCCCCACTGCCTCGACGATCGCCAGCGAACCGTGCAGCACCACCGGCACACCAAGATCGCCAGGGCGACACATCACACACTCGGCATGATCAAAGGTCAGTTGATTGGCTTCGGCCATCGCCCGTAGCGTCGTCGCCCTCCGATCATGCAGCAGTAAAAGCCGCCCAATGCCCTGTTGCGGTAATGCCCGGCACAATGCGCCATAGAGCGCCGCCGCCGTCGTGGCCGGAGCATCCGGCAGCAGCCCGATCGTCGCCTCGGCCGTTGTGCCAAACCGCTCAGTTGCAGCCACCCCAACCAGGCGCTCTCCTTCCCATGCCAACCAGTCGGCCTCGCGTGTACCATCACGAGTAGCGATCCATGCTTCATTCAGACGCGGATCGATCCCGGATGCGCGAATCTCGCCCGCCAGCGCAACAACTGCCTCAACATGCTCCGGCGCCAGGCGGGCATGTGCGGTAATCGTGAGAGGTGTGAGCATTATTATAGCCCTTCCGGAAAACAAAGAACAGGTTCCTCTGTTCCTTTGCTCCTTTGCTCCCCTGCTCCTCTGTCCCTCTGCTCCTTTGTTCCCCTGCTCCTCTGTCCCTCTGCTCCTTTGTTCCTCTGTTCCTTTGTTCCTCTGTTCCTTTGCTCCCCTGCTCCTTTGTTCCTCTGTTCCTTTGTTCCTTTGTTCCTTTGTTCCTTTGCTCCCCTGCTCCCCTACTCCTCCACCTAGCGCAACTCACGGCTACTATACCCCAGCAAGCGGCGCGCCACAATCAACCGGTTGATCTGGCCGGTTCCCTCGTAGATATCATTAATCCGCGCATCGCGCATCCACTTCTCAACCAGCAGCGTGCACGAATACCCTTCGGGGCCGAGAAGCTCGACAGCCTTTTGTGCGACGAAGTTCGCAACCTGGCCGGCCTTCACCTTCGACATCGAAGCTTCGAGGGCATTATCCTCACCGGCATCCATTTTCGTCACCGCCCGCAATACCAGCAACCAGGCGGCGCGGTGCTGAGCTTCCATCTGCATCAGATCACGTTCAACCGCACTCTGCTGATGCAGCGGCAGGCCGTAATGGATCGTCACACCACGTTCCTTCAGATACTGAACCGTGAAATCGAGCGCTGCGCGGGTGATACCAAGCGCCGATGCCGCCACCAGCGGCCGGGTCGCATCAAAGGTGCGCATGGCACCGGCAAACCCTTTGTTGCCTGCCGCCCGCACATCGGCGATCTCTTCGCTCCCGAGCAGATTGTCGCGCGGGATGCGGCAATCCTGCAGCACAATCGAAGCAGTGTCGGATGCACGAATCCCATGCTTGTGTTCGAGCTTGGCAACCGTCATCCCCGGCGTGCCGGCTTCGACAACAAACGGCTTGATTGCCGCCCGACCTGCTTTCGCATCGAGCGTCGCCCAGATCACCACAAAACCCTGCGAGTCACGGGCGGCCATGGCACCACTCGTCACAAAGATCTTCTCGCCATTGAGAATCCAGGCACTGCCATCATCCGAAAGTCGAGCGGTCGTACGGATCGCAGCCGTATCCGATCCGGCATGCGGCTCGGTCATCGCCATGGCCGACCACTTCGGTTCACCTTCGGCAAAGCGCTTCAGAAAACGCTCCTTCTGTGCGGGTGTACCAGTTGCATCGACCGCCGCACCCCCCAGGCCCGATCCCGGTGTCGAGAGGTACAAGCCGGCATCGCCCCACGAAAGCGCCTCGACCATATGCGCCAGCATCAGGTAGCCGATCCGTGGCCGCGGCTTGCCTTCTTTATCGAGCTTCGGGGTAGTATCGGCCGAAAAGTTACGCCCACCCTGATCACGCACTGTCTGCCAGATCAGGTTGATATATTCCCAGGGCCGTTCGCCTTCGTGCTCATCGTAATAGCGTGCCACCGGCCGCATGACCTGCTCGCCAAGCATTCCGATAAACTGCACCTGGCGTTTGACCGGCGTGGGAAGATCGAAATCGATCATGCTACTGCTCCTTCTTACACCATTGCCATGCCGAGGATCGTCGTAAACCCACGGGCTTCACGCAACCAGCGTTCAACTGGATGCTCGCGGATGTAGCCATGACCACCCAGGATCTGCACGGCGCGGTCGGCCACCATCAACACGGCTTCGTCGGCATACTGGCGGGCCAGCACAGCCTGGCGGGTTGCATCAAGCTGCTGATCAAGCTGCCAGGCTGCCTCCCAGGTCATCAGGCGTGCGGCATCGATCTCGATCGCCATTTCGGCAAGCATGAAGGCAAGTGCCTGGTTTTGCGCAATCGGCTTACCAAACGCTTCACGCTGCAATGCATACTCACGGGCATACTCATAGGCGGCGCGTGCAACGCCAACCGCGAGTGCCCCGAGCGCCACCCGCGAGCGATCCAGTAATCGCCGGCTGTCGATCCCCTGCTCACCGCCGAGTCGGGCGGCCGCCGCCTCGCGCACATCCTCCAGCCGCACGCCGTAAGTCGGCAGAGCACGCAACCCCATGTGCTGCTCGCGATCGAGGATCTCAAGCCCTTCACTGCCGCGCTCAACAATAAAGATCTGGGTTGCCTGCCCTTCGCGGGCATAGATCAGCATGGCCGCCGCATCGGCAGCCAGTGGTACATACGCCTTCTGGCCGCTCAGCAGGTACGAATCCCCATCACGAGTTGCCGTCGTCTGCATGGCGGTCGGATCGAAGTTCCAGATCGGCTCAATACATGCCGCTGTATACGGCGCAAAGGTATCACCGAGCAGATGCGGCAACCAGCGCTCTTTCTGCTCAGCCGTGCCGGCATGGGCAATCGGCAACCCAAACAGGCCGGGTGTCAGCAGATACAGGCTGATCGGCAGATCACCATAGGCCAGTTCCTCGGCCGCCAGCACCCCGCTTATCGTCGCATGTGCATCGCCAAAACCGCCATCAACTTCGGGGATGGCGCTCGGCAACAGGCCAAGATCCCAGCAGCGTGCAATCACCTCCAGCGGTGTACTGCGCGTTTCGTCGGCATCGTGGGCGGCCGGGCGCAGCCGCTCGGCGGCATAACGCCGCACCGTATCACTGATAAGCTGCTGCTCTTCGGTAGGAGTAAACGAGATCATCAAAAACCTCCTCCTGGTTATGGTGCGGGCACCGGGCAAGAACCAGCCAGGCGCGGTCTCGCTGCCCCCTTACCCACTCAAGGCACCAAGTTTCAACAACAGCGGCAGGCTCCCTTCAAACCGCAATTTACCCGTCATGAAGGCCATATTGCCGTTCAGTTCACCACTCATCATCGCCGCATAATCGTCGGTTGTCATCGAGATCACCACGGCTGGTTCTTCCTGATCGGCGAAAGTGATGGTCGTTTCGTAGGTCGAGCCGTCATCGCGATCGAGCTCCAGGCCAACCTTTCCCTGCAGGCTCTTGACGGTATCTATCTTCCCACGCAGGTAATAATCGATAAACCATTCATTCGACCCATGCGCCACCGCTGCCCGCCAGCTCGGTTCGCCGATACTGATGCGCATATCGCAGGGAGCGATCGGCTCCTGCGAGACCGTCAGCGTCCCCTCGGCAATGCGATACCAGCATGTAACGGGTGGATCGGCCTCGATCGAATAGGCCACCAGGAGCTCCGGCTGGTTGTGGATCTCAGCGGTGGCGGCGGCGGTTGCCGCCGCGAACCGGGTCGGCAGGGTGTCAGTCAGATACGTCTGCGGCGTCGGGATCTCGCTCATGATGTCCTTCCTCGGTATGGCTAACGAACTCGGTATATTCGTAAACTCTAGCATGGCCATGTTGCGTACATGTTGCGCACATGTTGTGCCGGCAACCACAAAACCGCCCCATACGTCGAGGCGGCATGCGCTCGTTACTCAACCGCGCTGTGCGGGCCGAGCAGTTACATCGCCTGAGGCAACAAGAGGATCAACTCAAGCGGCGGTTCGGGGGGGATCGAGAGGATCAACGTCAGGCCACGCTCGGCCGGCAGCGGAACGGCAAGATCGAAGGGTATCTCACCAGCGGGGTCAATAGTTGCGCCGCCGAGGCTATCGGTGCCGTATGTCACACCGCTGCTGTCGCGGAAGGCAAAGGCACCCGGTTGGATGATCATCGGGGCGGCGGCGGTATTGCGGAGTACGCCACGGATCTGTACACGGTCGCCATTCCGGCGGAGTTCCTGCACTATGACCACCAATCGAGAATCGTTGGCCGTTGGTGTCAGTGGCGGTATTGCCGCACCTCCTTCGAAGCGCTCACGCAACTCTCGCACCATGCGCTCGGTTTCAGGTGATAATTCGGCAAGCGCCGGCAGCTCCAACGGGGCGCCCGGCGGTGTCGCCCGTACCGAAAACTCATGCATCAGTGTCGGGTTGCCAAGCTGCAGCCGGCCGCCAAGCACAATCAACACCCCTGCAATCAGCAACCCAATCACCCAGGGTGGGAAACGACCGCGATCCTCATCGTACACACCAGGCTCCTCTCGTACCTTGCTTTGACAAGCATCGCCGCCACTTCTATAATGCGAGCGGGATTCATCCTACCTGAATTCGTTGCTCCGCCATCTTAACACGTGGCGCGAGCGTCGTAGCCGGTGGCGTTTCGGCGTCGCCAGGCGTTGAGATGCGCACCTATGCGTTTGTGGTTTCGTACAATCCTCGCTGCAGCCGTCATGCTGGCGTTTGTGTCGCTGTTGGCCGCCTGTGGCGGCGATGACGGTTCGCTCTATGTTCCGGATCTGATCGAGCGCCCGCAGGAATTCAACGGTCGCGAAGTGGTTGTCTCCGGAGCCTATATCAGCCGGCCGAACACCCCCGGGCCGGTGCTTGCGCTCGGTGTCAGCACGCTCGATAACGGGCTCGATGCCCAGCCGCTCGGCGAACAGATCTTCCTCGAAGGCTTCCCCGAAGCGATCACTGCCAATCTCCACCGCCCCGGCGATGCTGTCTACGGCTTTGTGCGGGTCAGTGGTCGCTTCGAGACCGGCGGGGGCTACGGGCCGGATGCTGCATTCCAGCATCGTATCAGTGTGGTGAGCGCCGAAGCAATCGACCAGATCCGCCGCACCGAGGTGCGCATCCCGGATGCACCGGCTGCCGCCGGCCAGGTATCGCTCTTCGATCTGGTGCGCAATCCGGCGGCCCATTCCGGCCAGGTGGTTACCACCCGCGGGTATTACTTCTGGAATTCGGTGATCTATGTGCTGGCCGAGGGGATCTCGACCGAGGAAGACGGGAGCAGCCCACAACCGGTCGGAGCCGTCATCTGGATGGAAGGCTTCCCGCCCGATGTTTCCGCAGATCTGACGATCGGCCCAAATAACAGCTATGTCTGGGGCCTGGTTGAAGTGACTGGTGAGTTCAGTGGCGGTGGTGCCTTCGGTCGCGATGGTGCCTACCCGGCACAGCTTATCGTAACCGGCCCGGCACGTGCATTGGAGCCGCAACCGTAGCATGCACTGCTGCCGTTGGCTGCTTCCGGTCACGCGGATCGTCACTCCGACCAGCTAAACATACCGATCAACGGTGTATGCGTGTACTTCTTCATCGAGCCAATGACCGAACGTGATATCGAGCGTGTTCGCGAGATCGAACAGCGCAGTTTCACAACGCTCTGGTCGGCGGCTACCTACCGCCGCGAACTGCGCAATCCCCACGGGAGCCGTTATATTGTTGTGCGTGCGTCACCGACCCCGCCACCACCCAATCCGGTACAGGCCGCGCCGCAGCATCACTGGCTTACCCGCCTCTTCGCCCTGTTTCTCCGCAACCAGACGCCACCCAGCCCGTTTCCGATCGTCGGCTATGGCGGCGTCTGGCTGAGTTTGACGGAAGGGCATATCACAACCATCGCCGTTGCCCCCGAATGGCGCGGCCATGGCCTTGGCGAGCTCATTCTCGCCGGGTTGATCGATGAAGCTCTTGGTCTCGGCGCTACGGTGCTGACGCTCGAAGTGCGGGTGAGCAACAATATCGCACAGCAACTCTACCTGAAGTATGGCTTCCGCCCTGCCGGTACACGTCAGCGCTACTATACCGACAATAACGAAGATGCTCTGATGATGTGGACGGATTCGATCCGCGAGCCGGCCTACCAGGAACGCCTGCGCCAGTTGCGTTCCCATCTCTTCGAACGCCTGCGTGCCCAGGCCGGTGATCACCACCCGCCATCCCTCATGCCCTATTCCTCTGCCGGTACATCAGCACCCATTCCGCATAAAGGGCAAAGCTGATCATACCGAGCCGCCCGGCCCGACATACTATCGCAGGCAGCACCGCGCCCTGATGGCCTGGTGTTGCCCCGCGGATTGTCCCTTCCCCTACCGGAAATAGCCTGGTATGGTACAATAGAGCCAACAAAATCGCATTGCATTGAAGGAGAAATGTCCATGGAAAAATCAACTTGGACAACCAAAGCCGGCCTGGCGCAAATGCTCAAGGGCGGTGTCATTATGGATGTTGTAACTGCCGAACAGGCAAAAATTGCTGAAGAAGCCGGTGCCGTCGCCGTCATGGCACTCGAACGTGTCCCGGCCGATATTCGTGCTCAGGGTGGCGTGGCGCGTATGAGCGATCCGGAACTGATTGTGCGCATCAAAGAATCGGTAACCATCCCGGTGATGGCCAAAGCGCGTATCGGCCACTTCGTCGAAGCACAGATCATCGAATCGCTCGGGATCGACTATATCGACGAGAGCGAGGTGCTGACGCCGGCCGATGAAGAACACCATATTAACAAGCATAACTTCAAGATCCCGTTTGTGTGCGGATGCCGCAACCTGGGCGAAGCGCTACGCCGCATTGCCGAAGGTGCCGCCATGCTGCGCACCAAGGGCGAAGCCGGCACCGGCAATGTCGTCGAGGCGGTACGCCACGCACGCACCGTCAATGGCGAGATCCGCCGGCTCCAGAACATGAACGCCGATGAGCTCTTCAGCGCCGCAAAAAACCTGCAGGCACCCTACGAACTGGTGCGCCAGGTTGCCGAACTCGGCCGGCTGCCGGTTGTCAACTTCGCGGCCGGCGGGATCGCTACCCCGGCTGATGCGGCACTCATGATGCAACTCGGCGTCGATGGGGTCTTTGTTGGTTCCGGTATCTTCAAATCGGGCGATCCGGCGCGGCGCGCACGGGCAATCGTCGAGGCGACAACCCACTATAACGATCCCGAGATCATTGCCGAGGTGAGCAAAGGGCTTGGTGAAGCGATGGTCGGCATCAACATCGGCGATATCCCGCACGAGCAGTTGATGGCCGGGCGCGGCTGGTAGGCAAAGGCAACCATGACAGTTGGAGTGCTCGCACTACAGGGTGATTTTCGCGAACATGCGGTCATGCTGCACCGTATCGGTGCGGAAGTATGCGAAGTGCGCCTGCCACGCCATCTTGCACAGGTCGAGCGTCTGATCATCCCGGGCGGCGAAAGCACAACGATCGGTAAACTGCTGGCGATCTATCGCCTGATCGAACCGATCCGCGAACGCGTCGCTCAGGGGATGCCGCTCTGGGGTACCTGCGCCGGTGCGATCCTGCTCTCGCGCCGGATCACCGACGGGCGCGACGAACAGCCAACCCTCGGGTTGATGGATCTGACCGCCCGCCGTAATGCCTTCGGCAGCCAGCTTGATAGCTTCGAGGCCGATCTGATGATCGATGCCATTGGTGAAGCGCCCCATCACGCGGTCTTCATCCGTGCACCGATCCTCGAACAACCCGGCCCGAAGGTGCAGGTGCTCGCCCGGCTCGCCGATGGTGCCATCGTTGCCGCACAACAGGCGCATCTGCTGGCAACCTGCTTCCATCCCGAGCTGACTCGCGACGAACGGGTTCATCGCTATTTTCTGGAACTCTGACTAGCTTGGTGCAGGCGCTCCTGCCGATTGTATGATACGACCAGCAACACTTGCCGATATCTGGACCATTAGGCGCAAACCGCGCAGCCTTGTGATGCTGTATCACGAGGCTATGCTGGCATTGCCGCATCGCCCTGCTTGGTTTACATTACGTTCGATGCTTGAAGCAAGCGGGCGCGATGGTGCGACGTTCGTCTTCCGTGAACGCGGCATGCAGGCGATTGCGCAATCTGAAGGGCGCAACGGCCGCCCTGAACACGATATCGTTATGCTCGCAGCCTATGGCGGCGGCCAGGGTTACCCGACCGACCCGGATGCCTGGTTTCGTGTGCTCGAAGTGCTCTGCAGCGCCACCGGCCGCAATGGCGTGCAACGCTTCTATGCCGCCCTCTCCCATCGCCACGACGAACTGCGCGAGGTCTTTCGCCAGCTTGGCTTTAGCGCCTATTCGCAGCAGATGGTACTGCGCCTCGAAGGCCCTGATCTCGATCAGGGCACTACTCTGGCACCCATGCGGCCCCAATCGCGCCGCGATGTCTGGGCCATCCAGAAGCTGTATGGCGCGGTTACGCCGCGCACCGTGCAGATCGCCGAAACACGCGCCGCCCGCGATTGGATGCTGCCGCTCACCCGTGGCTGGAACCGCCCCCATCGCCGGGCATGGGTCGTCGGTCGCGACGACGATTTCAATGCGTATCTGCACCTGACCAGCGGCCCGACGGCGCATGTCTTGACGCTCTTGCTCAGACCCGAACAGCGTGAACTGACGACCGACCTGTTGCGGTTCGGCCTCGGCCAACTGCCGGACACGCTGCCCGTCTATTTGTTGCTGCGCGAATATCAGCAGGAACTCGTTCTGCCTGCCAGTGATCTCGGTTTTCAGCCGATCGGTGAGCAGATCCTGCTGACCCGCCAGAGCACCGTTACCGTTCGACGTTCGATTCTGAATCCGGCACTCGATGCCCAACCTGAACCGAACACCCCGATCGCAACCATCTCCTCGCCACCCGAGGATGTGAGGTTTACGTATGCTAGACCAGCACGATATCACAAGTAATATCGATCTTCTCTTGCCGGCTCTGCCGCCGCATATCCGCGATGCGCTCGATGCCGTGCCCGATCGCAAAGAAGATCTGCTTGAAGTCATCATGGATCTTGGTCGCCTGCCCGAAGCACGCTACCGCGATCGCGAACTGTTCCTCAGTGATCGTGAGATCACCCAGGAAGATATTGATTACCTGGTGAGCCGTATCGGTGCCTTCGGCGAAGATAACCGTGCCGGCATCCCACGAACATTGCACCGCATCTCGGCAATGCGTAACCGCGCCGGGCGTGTGATCGGCCTCACATGCCGCGTCGGGCGGGCCGTCTTCGGTACCATCAGCATCCTGCGCGACCTCGTCGAGTCGGGGCGTAGCGTGCTGTTGCTCGGCAAACCGGGTGTCGGCAAGACGACCCTCCTGCGCGAAACGGCGCGTGTCCTGGCCGAAGAGTTGCGCAAACGGGTGGTGATTGTCGATACTTCAAACGAAATCGCCGGCGACGGCGATATCCCGCATCCCGGAATCGGGCGCGCCCGCCGCATGCAGGTGCCACGCCCTTCCGAACAGCACGCCGTGATGATCGAGGCCGTCGAAAATCATATGCCGGAAGTGATCGTCATCGATGAGATCGGAACCGAGCTCGAAGCGCTCGCAGCCCGCACCATCGCCGAACGCGGCGTGCAACTGATCGGCACCGCCCACGGGCAGACGCTCGATAACCTGCTGTCGAATCCGACCCTCTCGGATCTGATTGGTGGCATCCAGGCCGTTACCCTGGGGGATGAAGAAGCACGCCGACGCGGCACCCAGAAGACCGTCCTCGAACGCAAAGCACCACCAACCTTCGATATTCTGGTCGAGATCCAGAGCTGGGATGAAGTGACCGTCTACCAGGAAGTTGCCACTGCTGTCGATGCGCTCCTGCGCGGCGAAATAGCGCCCCAGGAAGCACGTAAGCGCGATGAAGACGGCCAGATTGCGATCGTCAGCGGCGGGTGGGCACCGCCCGAGGCAGGAATCGAGGGTATACCGCGCCGCAGTGGCCAGCGCGAGCGGGGCAGTAACGGCAGCCATCGTAATGCAACACCGCCGCGCAATACCACGGCTGCGGCCCAGCCGGCCGGATCCGGTATGACTCCCCAGCGCATCTATCCATTCGGCGTCAGCCGTGATCGGCTCGAACGAGCCATTGGTAATCTGCATGTTCCGGCAACCATTGTGCGCGACATGCAAGAAGCCACCATGGTAATGACATTGAAGAACTATTATCGCCAGGGGGCTCAGCGGGTGCGCCAGGCCGAAGACCGTGGCGTGCCGGTGTATGTGCTGCGCAACAACACGACCATGCAGATGGAGCGCCAGCTTATCGATGTCTTCCAGCTTGCCGAAGAGAATCTTGAGCGTGATGTCGTGCGGCGGCGGAGCGACGATGAAGATCTGCTTGCCGATGCCATGCTCGAAACCGAAACGGCGATCAACCAGATCCTCAACGGCGAACGGCGTACCGTCGAACTGATGCCGCGCAGTGGGTATGTGCGCCGGCTACAACATCAGATGGCCGAGCGTTATAATATACAATCAGAAAGTCGCGGCCGTGAGCCGCATCGGCGGGTGAAAATATCACGATGAGCCTGTTTTTGACATTCGAAGGCCCCGAGGGCAGTGGGAAGAGCACGCAGGCGCGCCTGCTCTACGAACAGCTTCATGCCATGCGCTACCCCGTCATCCTGGTGCGTGAGCCGGGCGGCACCCGGATCGGCGATCTGATTCGGCGGATTGTGCTCGACCTGCAACATACCGAGATGGCGCCCACCACCGAGACACTGCTCTTCTCGGCGGCACGCGCCCAACTCGTAAGCGAAGTCATCCGGCCGTATCTCGATCAGGGGGGGATCGTGCTTTGCGATCGCTATGCCGATTCGACCTACGCCTACCAGGGGTACGGCCTTGGCCGCGATATCGACGAACTGCGGGCGATTACGGCTGCTGCGACGGGGGGCCTGCGACCGGATGTGACGATCTATCTTGATCTCAGTGCCGAAGAAGGGCTCGAACGCAAGCAGCGCAAACAGCACGAAATGCGCCAGCGCAGCTCATCACTCAGCCAGATTCTCGATTCGCGCCAGCCGGTTGTTGAATGGAACCGGCTCGATGCCCGCGAACTTGCCTATCATCAGCGCGTCGAAGCCGGCTATCGCGATCTGATTGCCCAGGATACCGAACGGTGGCAAGTGTTTGATGCACGTCAACCAATCGATACCCTGGCCGAGCAGATACTCCATGCGATTACCGCCAAGCTCCGTCGCATCACAACTCTTGAGTCACTGACAGATAGCCGATAGTTCATTTCTCGGCTATACTGCAGCACAACACTAGTAGAGCCGAGAGACACCTGATCTGAAAGGGAACGCCATGAAACTGGTGATCGCAGTCGTCCAACGAGCCGATGCCGGTGATCTGCTTGAGGCTATGACCGCACAGGGGCATCGGGTGACACGCATCAGTAGTCAGGGTGGCTTTCTGCGCGAGGGGAATGTTACGCTCCTCACCGCTGTCCGTGACCACGAGGTCGATCCGGTTATTAAAGTCGTGCGCGAGCATTGCTATACTCGTACACGCTATGTTTCGCCCCTCCCGCCGGTTGCCGAATCGGGTGAGTTTTACCCACCGGCACCGGTCGAAGTGCAGGTCGGCGGTGCGACGGTCTTTGTGCTGAAGGCTGCCAATGTCGAACGCCTGCTCGGGGCTCAGTAAGGAGTTTGGGTTTGGATTTTCGGGCTATTATTACCAATCTCGTGCCGATCGTTACTGCCATCGGCTGGATGATCGCGGCATATCTGGTTTTGCTCTGGGCAGCCTCAGTGCTCTGGACATACCGCGACATCAATAATCGCAGTGATAATATTACGGTTCAGGTGCTGGCGGTGTCGCTGGCGCTCCTGCTGCCGTTCGCCGGGGTTGTGCTCCATCTGATCCTGCGCCCACGCGAAACCCTGGCCGAAAAATACGAACGCACCCTCGAAGAAGAGTATATGCGCCGCGATCTCGAAGAAAAATTCGTCTGCCCGGGATGTCAGCGTGGTGTTGAGCCGGATTTCATCCTTTGCCCACATTGCCATACCGCACTACGCCGCCGCTGCGGCGGATGTAATCGCGCAATCGACCTTTCGTGGTCGGTATGCCCGTACTGCGGCGACGACGGTAGTAATACCCTGGTGCGAACCTTTACCCGCCGTGAAACCGATCAGATCCAACTCTATGAGCGTTGACACTCCACACAGAGCATCAGCCGGTACAACTATCGAGAAACTCAGCAGATCAGGGGCACCATGCACGCATCTACACCGATACGCTTACTGACGCTGCTCTTCCTGGGGTTGCTGGCGGTTGCATGCGGCCCCGAAGCCCCGCCACGTGCCACCACCGCATCAGGCACGCCACCCCGCACGACTACTACGCCACTGGTGGCGCAGCCGGCGAGTGTACCGACCAGCGCGGTTGCAGCCGAAAGCCCCGGTGGAGCCCGAACACTCGGCGATCCTGCCGCACCGATTGTGGTGGTCGAGTTTAGCGATTACCAGTGACCATTCTGTGAATCGTTCGTCCGTGAGACGAAACCGCAAATTATCGAGCAGTATGTCGCGACTGGCAAGGTCTTGTTCATTTATCGCGATTTCCCGCTCACCGATATTCACCCCGGGGCGCTGCTGGCGGCGCACGTCGCCAATTGTGCCGCCGACCAGGGGGCGTTCTGGCCTATGCACGAGCGCATCTTCCGTGGCATGCCGATCCGCGAATGGCGCAGCGGTAGTGCCGCCGATTATGAGGTCTTCCTCGGCTATGCCCGCGAGCTTAGCCTCGACACCGATGCGCTGCGAGCCTGTGTCGAGAGCAATCGCCATGCGCCAACCATCGAGGACGATATGCGTGAAGCGCTCAGCAAAGGAATTCGCAGTACGCCGTCGTTCCTCGTCAATGGCCAGCTTGTCGTTGGTGCTCAACCTTTCGGCGTCTGGCAGCAGATTTTCGATTCATTGCTGCGCCAGTAAGTAGTGTCGTATGAGCCCTGCCATTACTGATGTTCCCGGCCTGCTGGTCGGCCATGCCCACGATACCGCCGCGCTCACCGGATGCACGGTAATTCTTACGCCGGCCGGCGCCGTTGGCGCGGTAGATGTGCGGGGCGGTGCGCCCGGCAGCCGCGAAACCGATCTGCTCGACCCGGTAGCAACGGTATCGGTCGTGCATGCGGTCGCGCTGTGTGGCGGCAGTGCATTTGGTCTGGCCGCCGCCGGTGGGGTTGTCGAGTGGCTCCGTGAACGAAACATCGGCTATGAGACCCGGGTACGGCGGGTACCTATCGTCCCGGCGGCCGTCATCTTCGATCTTGCACTCGGTAGTGCCGATCGTTGGGCTGATGCGGCACTCGGCTACGCCGCATGTGTCGCTGCCGATCGCCATGTGGCCGAAGGAAGTGTCGGCGTCGGCACTGGGGCAAGCGTCGGTAAATTGCTGGGAATGCAACACGCCATGAAGGCGGGTGTCGGCACCTGGAGCGAAACCCTCGCCGATGGCACAGTTATCGGAGCGCTGGCTGTCTGTAATGCACTCGGCGACATCCGCGCCGCCGCGGATGGGCGGATCCTGGCCGGGGTGCGGGCGACCGAGGGTGGCTTTGCCGATACGATGCATCTCTTGCGCCGGCCGGATGTCCAGCAGCGTATGGCCGGCATGCTCGGCGGCGAAAACACAACCCTTGCCGTCGTTGCCACCAGTGCGCATCTGACCAAAGCCGAGGCAACCAAAATGGCGCAGATGGCACAGGATGCACTGCCGCGCACTATCCGGCCGGCGCATACCCCCTTCGATGGCGATATGGTGTTTGCCCTTGCAACCGGCCGGCAGCGCAGCCAGCATGTAGCCGTACTTGGTGCGATTGCCGCCGAAGTGCTGGCCTGTGCCATCGAGCGCTGTGCCACCCAGGCGACATCTGCCGGCGGTATTCCGGCAGCAGACGATGCCGGGGGCTAGCCATGGGTGCCGCAGATACCTCGTTTGATCCTCAGGTTTCCCGTATAGGCCTGATTGGTGCCGGGCGCGCCGGCAGCGCCCTTGCGATCGCCCTGGCGCATGCCGGCCTGCCGCCCATAGCGATTGCCAGTCGCGATCCGGATCATGCCGCAACCCTGGCACAACAGGTCGGTGCAATGGCACTAAGCCAGGCCGAGGTCGCCACGCGCACCGATGTTGTCTTCATCACGACATCCGATCGCGCTATTGGCATCGTATGTGCGCACATCGCAGCTGAGGTCGGCTGGCGATCCGGGCAGGCCGTGGTACACTGTAGCGGCATTGGCGGCCGCGAACTACTGGCGGCAGCGGCAGCGCAGGGCGCTCATACCGGTGTGCTGCATCCACTTCAAACCTTGCCCGGTGCCACCGGGGCGGATCGCCTGGCCGGCTCATTCTTCGGTGTCGAGGCCGACGAGCCGCTGAACCATGTGTTGCGGCAGATAGTGCAGCGGCTGGGTGGGCAGCCGTTCGATCTCAGTGGAATCGACCGCGCCGCCTATCACGCGGCGGCGGCTCTCACCGCCAACTACAGTATCGCGCTGTATGCGATTGCTGTCGAGCTTCTGCAGCGGATCGGAATCGACCACGCCACCAGCGCTGCCGGCTTACTTGCGCTGCTGCGCGGCGCTGTGGCAAATCTCGAACATGGCGATGCGGCCACCATCCTCACCGGGCCGGTGGCCCGTGGTGACGAAGCAACGATCGCGGCCCATCTGGCAGCCCTTGAGCATACGGCCCCCGAATGGCGCATGCTCTACGGCCAGTTGGCAGCAGCAACGCTGCCACTTGCACTGGCCCAGGGCCTGCCACCAGACGCCGCCATGAGAATCAGGCGACTAATTGATGGAGATGCTCACACTACCTGATGAACGCCCCATCCTGATAGCCTTCAAAGGGCATCCCGGGTCGGGGAAGAGCGCTGTTGCCCGCGCCCTCGGGCGCTATCTCGGCGTTCCGGTGATCGACAAAGACGATATCAAAGATGTGCTTGATGAACATGCCGATGATCCGGGCGGCCTGGCATATATTGCCATGTTCAATGTCGCACGGCGTCAGTTGCTGCAAGGGCTGAGTGTGATCTGCGACAGCCCGCTGAGCGAGGTGGGCGGGTATACCATGGGGTGTGCCGTTGCCTATGATACGGCAGCACGGCTGGTCGTCATCGAGTGTGTCTGCTCGTCGGAAGAGGAGTGGCGACGACGAATCAATCAACGCCGTGCGCTGCGCCTGCCGGCACACCATGTCACATCGTGGGCCGACCTCGAAGCCCATATGCGGCGTCGGGCTGCGTCGTCGGCCTATGCGATCGGCGAACCGCACCTGGTAGTTGATACCATCATCCCGCTTGATGATATTATCGCCCAGATCGCCGGCTGGCTGAACAAATTGCCGGCTGTATCGGTAGCGCCAACGCCGCCGGGGCGGCGCAATCGCCGCACAAACTCCAGTACAACCAACGGTGGGGGGCGGCGCGAGCCATAGGCAGTGCCTCACTCTCGCCGGTTGCGTCCATCGGCATCCAGAAAATCCTGTAAGATCAGCGATGCCGCGACCTGGTCGATCCGCTCCTTGCGCTTCTCAGGCCGAATACCGAGCTCGCTCATCATCCGGTCGGCAGCCACACTGGTCAGGCGCTCATCGACAAAATGGATCGGGATCTCGATCAATGGCCGGAGCTCTTCGACAAACTGCTGCACTTCCCTGGCCTGTGGCCCGATTGCACCATTGAGCGAAACCGGCAACCCGACAACCAGCGCGGTTGCTTCCTGTTCTTCAAGCAGCCGGCGAATGCGGCTGAACACGGTGCTACGCGGCTGTGCATGCAGCGTCGTCAATGGCGATGCCAGCGTGCGGGTCGGATCGCTCACCGCCACCCCGATCCGTCGCCCGCCTATATCGAGCGCCACAATCCGCCCCAGCTCCATCTCCTGCTCGCTTCTCCGTTACGGTGTACGCACCTATTGCCCGACAGCCATGCTCTCTACGACCTCAACCCTGATCAGCCAGTCGAAGCCCGGCAGCCGATCCCCTTCCGGCAATGCGAATTCACCAATCATGCCGCGCCGCTGCAGATCCTGCATACGCAACTCGGCAGCCTCACGTGTCTGCCCAACCAGGGTGCTGCGCACATCGTCGAGCACTTCGGGCGGCAGGCTACGTTCAGTTGTACACGCAACAGTGCCATCGATCGTCAGCCGTTCACCATCCCAACGCCAGTTCGAGACACTGAACCCGGGCCGGCTAACCGCCGGGCATGGCGGCACCGGCCGTTGTGTGAAATACTGCGGTACCACTTCCTGCAACTGCTCGCCGATCAACCGATCGGCAGGTGTTGCCAGCGCACTAAACCGTGCCTGCACGGTCACACGAAACCGCCCATCGGCATCGGCCGGTTCGCCGACACCCGGCGTAATAATCGGTGCATCATAGCCGCTGGGTGTCGCCAGATCGGCTGGGCCGGGGTAGATCGTATTCGGATCAATGGCAAACTGCCGCTCGTCGATCTGTGCCCGGAGCCGCTGTACCCCAATGTTGTACAGCCCGGTCAGGGCTTCGCCAAGCACCTGGCGCACATCCTCCTCGGTCACAATCCGCAGCATCTCTTCGCTCCCACCAGCAATCGGCTGGTGGCGAATGATGAAGTTGCTCCGATCACTGATGATCGGCTGCTGGCCGGGTATCAGGATCTGCTTGATCGCATCCTGCCCGACATTCGACTGGCTCCCCGGTGAACGTGCAGTAACGGCTACATCGATTGATCCATAGTTGGTACGTGTGCCGCTCAGATCACTGACGGTCGTCGCTGCCGGAACAACCGCCGGGACATCAAGCGCAAATCGTACTTCACGCCCCTCGCTGTTGGTTGCAATCAGGTCGGTTCCCTCGGGAAGCTCGATCGCCTGCGCTACCGTATTGATGATTGTGATAATGCCCTGCGCCCGGCCGATCGGTGTCAGCGTCTCGCCGGCAACTGTGCCGTCGGCGCTGAAATCGGCTTCAGCAGCCACTGCTGCCGCCTGGAGCGCCGCCGCATTGTCGGTTGATCCGGCAGCTGAATACGGAATCACCTCGTTGCTGAAGGTCTGCTCACTGGTGGCGGCCGGCGGCAGGGCAACCGACACCGTTACGCGTGCCGCAGCATACCAGACAGCCAGTACCAGGGCGATCAGCGCCACCACAATCAGCAGCACCAACGGCAATGGAATGCCGGCTGTGCGTGGTTGCCGCACCGCTCGCCCTCGATCACCGGCAAGGGTCGCTGCATCATCACGTAGCGACCGCACCCGCCCAACCGGGGCGGTTGGCCGCTGCCGCCCCGGCTGGGGGGGCCGCACCGACTCATCGGCCCGCGTCGGCGCTGGAAACCGGGCGGCGTGTTGGTGGTGCTGTCTGGATGGCATCCGAGAGATCATCAAATGATGCGTAGAGATCGGCATCGGCATCATCAAGATCGGTATAACGCGAGCGGTTGTCGGCCGGTGCTTCTTCAATCGGCCTGGTCACTGGCGGCCGGGCCGTCGCTTCGACACCAATCACATCGACACGGCCGCGCCGGGCGGCCGCAATTACGAGTGGATCAGGGCTGACGGCAGTGATGGTGATTCCGGCAGCTTCGAGCAATACCCGCAGTGCCGAAAAGCTGTTTGGTGATTGAAATTCTGCGGTACCGGCCGGAATGATCAACTGCACATGGGTAGCACCGGCCGCATACACGCGGGCCACCACACTATCGACACCATCGCCGGCCTGGATCGGCACAACGACAGCCGCCGGCGAGGTAGCCAGTAACGAATGAAGCATCGAACGGGCGTCGGTGTCGCCGCCCCGTGATCGTGGGCGCTCATCAGCCATATTCCACCCTGATACTTTCTTCCAAGATTCGATACACCCCGAGATCTGCCGCGAACGCTAGCGCGTCTGCCGATCTGCGGTTTCTGCATATACGATCCATGGCTTATTAGTTACGGCGCTGCGCATCCAGAAGCTCGGCCACCTGTGCCAACGCCGCCGGTATCTTCTGTGGGTCGCGCCCGCCGGCCTGCGCCATTTCGGGCCGGCCGCCACCGCTGCCGCCAACCATCGTTGCCAGTGATTTCACCAGGTTGCCGGCATGATACCCGTGTTCGGTCAGATCACGGGTGACCATGGTCAACAGCTGTACTTTCTCACCACTGACAGCTGCCAGTGCTACGACTCCCGAGCCGAGCTTGTCGCGCAGCCAGTCGCCCATTTCACGCAGCCGGCCGGCATCATCGGCGGCGACCTGTGCCGCGATATATTTCACCCCACCGATCTCGCGCACTCCGGCCAGCAGATCGCCGAGGGTATCGTGTGCCGCCTGTGAGCGCAACGCATCAAGCTCGCGCTGGCGCTGGCGCAGTTCGCCAAGCAGCGCCTCGACACGTTCGGCGAGTTGTGCCGGCGGTACCCCCAGGCGTGCTGCGGTTTCTCGCACCAGTGCTGCCTGGGCATCGGCCCACGCCTCGGCACCAGCGCCGGTCAGCGCCTCGATCCGCCGCACACCGGCGGCTACACTCGTTTCGCCAATGATACGGAAGTAGCCGATCGCCCCGGTACGCGCCACATGAATGCCGCCACACAGCTCGCGCGAGCACATGGCAAACTGCGGCTCGGCCGGTACACCATCAATGTCGCCCTCGGGTGCTGCCGGTATACCATCACGACAACCGACGGTTACAACCCGCACCGAATCGCCGTATTTCTCGCCAAATAGTGCCATCGCTCCCAGATCGATCGCCTGCTGATAGGCCATCTCTTCCCAGGCTACCGCCGTATCGGCTCGGATCCAGCTATTGACACGTTGCTCGATCTCGCGTAGCTGTTCGGTACTTACCGCCCGGTGGTGGGTAAAGTCGAAGCGCAATCGATCGGGTGCAACCAGCGATCCGGCCTGTGCCGCATGCTCGCCAAGCACATCCCGCAAGGCGCGGTGCAACAGATGTGTCGCAGTATGGTTGCGTGTGATATGGCGGCGACGAGCCGTATCTACCCGCGCCTCGGCCTGGTCGCCACGCGCAATCACCCCATCGAGCAACTCACCATAGTGAATGATCACCCCCGGCAGCGGGCGCTGCGTGTCGCTGACGCGCATCCGGCCGCGTGGCGTCTCGATCATGCCACTATCGCCTACCTGCCCGCCACTTTCGGCATAGAAGGGCGTGGTATCGAGCACCAGTTGCACCTGGCGGCCAGGATGCGCCTCGGCAACGACATCGCCATCGGCGACAATAGCCAGTACCTGGCCGGCATGTACCTCGTGCTGATAGCCGACGAACCGTGTCGGTGGGAGGGCCTGGTCGCTCCAGATATCGCTATCGCCGCCCCGGCGAAACTGTGCCGCGGCACGGCTGCGGCGGCGCTGGGCATCCATCGCTTCGTCGTAACCGGCCTCGTCAACACTCAGGCCGTTCTCGGCGGCAATGCGCTGCGTCAGGTCGAGCGGGAAGCCGTATGTGTCTTTCAGGGTGAAGGCATCACCGCCCGGCAGTGTGCTGCCGCCGGCCGATTTCACCTGATCGATCACCACTCCGAGGCGCACAATGCCACCTGAAAGGGTGCTGCGAAACTGCTGCTCTTCGGCATCGACCGCTTCGAGAATGAACTGGCGGCGGTTTTCAAGATCACGATACACCGGCCCCATCTCGTCGATCACCGTCGCTACGACATCAGCAAGAAATGGGCGCTCGAAACCAATACTGCGACCCTGATATACCGCCCGGCGCAGAATGCGGCGCAACACATACGAGCGGCCAGTGTTGCCCGGCAAAACACCATCGGCGATCAGGAATGCCACCGCCCGGCTGTGATCGGCAACGGCACGGTATGCGGCGAAGTGAGCCTGGTAATGGGGTTCGTCACTGCCGAGCAGTGCGATCGTGCGGCCGATGATCGGCGTGAACAGATCGGTCTCGTAAGTGGAATGAACCCCTTGCAAGACCATTGCGATCCGTTCGAGCCCCATACCGGTATCGACCGACGGGCGCGGCAGGGGTTGCATGGTGCTGCGTTCAAACTGCATGAACACATTATTCCAGATCTCGACATAATCCGGATCGTCGGAATTGACCCCTGCCGCCGACATCTTGCCCAGGTCGTCGCCGATATACATCGTGATTTCACTGCAAGGGCCGCATGGGCCGGTGTCGGCCATTACCCAGAAGTTATCTTTCTCGCCGAAGCGCAGCACACGATCCGGGTCGGCACCGGCCGCCACCCACAGATCGGCAGCCTCCTGGTCGGCCGACACACGATCGTTGCCCTCGAAAACCGTAAACCAGAGGCGTTCCTGCGGCAGTTCGAACACCTTCGTAAGCAGATCCCAGGCCATGGGGATCGCCTGAGGTTTGAAGTAATCGCCGAAAGAGAAATTCCCCAACATCTCGAAGAAGGTATGATGGCGCGGCGATGGCCCGACTTCTTCGAGGTCGTTGTGCTTGCCCGAGACGCGCAAACACTTCTGCGAGGTGGTCGCCCGGGTATACGGGCGCTGCTCAAGCCCGAGGAAGGTATCTTTGAATTGCACCATCCCCGAATTGGCGAACAGGAGCGTCGGATCATTGCCGGGGATGAGCGATGAACTCGGAACGCGTGTATGGCCGCGTTGCTCAAAGAAGGAAAGATATGCTTCGCGGATGGCCGCGCTCGAGAGCTTTTTCATGCAGGTAAACCTTATAAACAGCGCAAAATAATGCAGAATACGCACTCATTGTACGCATGCCGTTCTATCGCGTCAAATCACTTTCGCTGCGCTACCGGGGCGTATGTGTTCTCGTGGTGGTTTATAGCCAGGTGCAAAACGATTAATCATTGCGAGCGCGCACATCTTGCGCACATGCAGGCGAGACACCCGCGCTCCCAGGATGTGGATGATTTACACTTAGCTGTAGGTGTGGTGCGCAGCATGGCTTTGGCGGAGCAGGTGGGGTTCATCTCGTGCCGTACAGCGACCCTGCGCTGCGGCTGACGCCTGCGCTCAGGGCGACATACGAGTTCTGGGTGTTGTGGCGGGGGGTAGCGAACGGATCGATCCGGCTCGTGGCCATGGCTGTAGATGCTGCCGTTCCATGGCTGGCATCGGCCCGCACCAGGCCACGCTGCGGTAGCTAGCTTGCCATACGGCTACGCACCAGTGCCATGGCGCGCTGCGCCGCTTCGGTAAGCCCGCCGGTGAGAACGTCACTGGCGATACGCATCTCGCGCACAAACAGTTGGTCTTCAAGCATTGGCAGATTGATCTCGACATTCAGCAGGGCCGCTGGTACTGTTGCTTCAATCAACAAGACCGCCGCGCCGACATCACTTACCGCGAGGCGGTTGCCGGCCCGGGCAAGCGGATCACAGAGCGGCAAGAGCCCTGCAGCGGCGCGCGCTGTGCGAAACGGTATGTCGGTCGCATGGCGCAGCGCGGCCTGAATTGCTGCCCGGCGTGCCGCCGCATCGGCATCGGTGGCACGCGGTAGCCTGTAAGCTGCCGAAAGCCGGCCAAAAGCATCAACATCAGCCTGGGCAAGGAGCTGCAACTCGCCACGCAGTGCTTCGGCGCGTTCGCGCAGGCGGATAGCTTCTTCCTCGAACTCGGCATACTGTTTCTTGCCGATCGTCAGATCACATACCATCGTGAGCAGGCCGGCAGCCATGGCCCCGGTGATGGCGGCCACACTACCGCCACCCGGGGTCGGTGCACTACTTGCCAGTTGCTCCAGGAAGGTATCGATCCGCTGTTCAAGCAGTGGTTCACTCATTGAGTTGCTCCTGAGCGGCACATTACGCAAGCGTAGCGCGCACAGTATCGGCAAGTGCAGCGCGCGGCAGGCGTTGCTGTTCGCCGGAACGGAGATCCTTCAACACCACATAGCCCTGTTCAAGCTCATCCGGCCCGAGTACGGCCGCAAATGGAATCGCACGGCGATCGGCATACTGGAACTGCTTTGCCAGCTTTTCGCGTGCGTCAAGGGCTATCTCGACCCGCAGCCCGGCCGCACGAAGCTCGTTGGCCAAACCCAGGCTTGCATCGGCGAGATCGGGGTTGAAGAGTGTCATAAATAGATCGGCGATGGCACGCTGTGCCGGGCCGATACCAAGCTCCGTGATGATGTCGTGCAGCCGTTCGATGCCAAAGGCAAGCCCGACAGTCGGGATCGATCTGCCGGCAAACAGGCCGATAAGCTCATCGTAGCGGCCACCGCCAAGCAGCGACCCCATCGGCGGTGTTTCAACCACTGCTTCGAAGACGGCACCGGTATAGTACGAAAGCCCACGGGCGAGTTGCGGGGCGATTGTATACCGTGCCGGATCAACGCCCATTGCCTGCACCGAACCGATGATTTCACGCAGATTCACCAGCGCTGCCTGGGCGCGGTCATCCCCCATGAGTCGTTCGCTCAGTTCGCCCAGCACCGCTTCGGGTGGCCCTTTGAGTGTCACTAATGCCAGAATACGCTCGGCCGCCTCGGCCGCAACCCCACCGCGCAACAACTCTTCGCGTACGCCATCGGCACCGATCTTGTCGTATTTATCGATCGCCCGATAGACCCCGCCGGCACTTGCATCGTCAAGCCCGGCCACCCGCGCGATCCCGCCAATGATCTGACGGTGGTTGATCAGCGTCGTGAAACCGGTAAAACCTAGTTCGCTGAGTACATCCGTCAGGAGTGCAATGATCTCGGCATCGGCCACCGGTGAGCGTGAGCCGACAATATCGACATCCGCCTGCCAGAGTTCGCGATAACGGCCACGCGCCGGGCGTTCGCCACGATACGACGGGCCGATCGCATAGCGCCGCCAGGGGAAGATCAACTGCCCCTGATACTGCGCCACAACCCGTGCCAGCGGTACCGTCTGATCATACCGCAGCGCCAGCCACCGGCCACCCTCGGTTTCGAAACGATAGATCAGCTTTTCGTCGTCGCCGATCTTGCCGTCGAGAGTTTCAGAATGCTCGACGATCGACGTCTGGAGTGGTTCAAAACCATAGCGTTCAAACACCCGCCGCATCGTCTCGATAATATGCTGCCGCACAATCATCGCCGCCGGTAGATGATCGCGCATTCCTTTGACATTTTGTGGTTTATTGTTCATAGTGATTCCCGTCAGCGTTGCTCCTGCTGCATCATCATACCATGCTCAGGCATACACCACTGCGCCCGATACATGCCCTTTCGCACAACAAAGACGCCGGCCTGAGGCCGGCACCCTTGTCGTGCGAAGAACCTACCAGATCAGAACACGCGCCAGGGCACGTTCGGTTGCGGCAAGCGCCGGCACAATCACGCGCCGCGCTCGCACATACTCGCTGCAGAGGCGAATACCGAAGTTGCGCAGTTGAGGATGTCGCACACGCCGCATCTGGCGTAGAAACCAGCGCACCACCAGGTGGAGACGCCGTAACATTGGGTCGCGCCGCCCAAGCAGCACAATCGCGGGGATAATAAAAAACCAGCCCGGCAGGATGGGTAGCAACAATCCAAGCAGGCCGATGATCAGGAGGATCACTCCGATCACCCGCCGCACAATACCGATCACAAGCGAAACAACCCCGTTACGCTGCATATCTCTTCCCTTAGTGTGTGGTGGCCGCACATCCTTATGGCAGATCGACAGCCACGGTGTAGCAACGCTCTCATAACCCCTATGCCTTCTATAGTTAGAAGTAATAGGAATCTCTCTCTCACTCTATAGAACGTTCGACCAGTGGTAAAGGTTGCGGGGTACCGGCTAATTGGCCGCATGCCGCTGCGATCGCGACCCCACGCTCGACGCGTACCGTACACGGCACCGATCGCTCGCGCAGGATCGCTTGGAATTCCAGCACCCGCCGCCGCTCCGAACGACCAAGCGGCATTCCAGGCACCGGATTCCATGGAATAAGGTTGACATGGCAGAGCATGCCGCGTAAGAGTGTCGCCAGCGCTTCGGCATGCGCGGGGGTGTCGTTCCTCCCCTGCAACAAGACATACTCGAACGATACGCGCCGACCGCTCTGTTCGGTATAACGGCGCGTCGCATCAAGCAGCACGGCGATCGGGTATCGCCGGTTCACCGGCATCATCTCGCTGCGCAGTTCGTCGTCGGGGGCATGCAACGAGATCGCCAGGTTGATCGGTAATGCTTCTCCGGCTAGTCGCTCGATCCCCGGTACCAACCCGACCGTCGAAACCGTCAGGTTGCGTGCTCCCATATTCAGCCCGGCCGGATCGTGCAACTGCTCGACCGCCCGCCACCAGCGATCATAGTTGGCAAATGGCTCACCCATGCCCATGAAGACCACATTCGTCAATCGGCCTGGCAGCTTTCCGGTTGGCGACGCTTCCTCTTCGGTTGCCCACCAGCGATCATCACGCACATCCGCCACCGGCTCATTGGTGCCGAGTGCCTGCACTTCACGCGCCGCCCAGATCACCTGCTCGATGATTGTGCCGCTCGTCAGGTTGCGCAACAGCCCTAGCCGCCCGGTGGCACAGAAGACACACCCCATCGCACAGCCTGATTGCGTCGAGACACAGACCGTCGCCCGGTCGGGGTAGATCATGAGGACACTTTCGAGTACTTCGCCGCCAGGAAGCGCAAACAGCGCCTTACGCGTCAGCCCGCTGTCGGCGCTCAGATCGCGTGTCAATGTCAGCGTACCGATCCGCGCCTCGCCGGCTAGCCGCTCACGCAGCCGTTTCGGCAGGTCGGTCATGGCTGCTGGATCGCCTGCTAGATTGGCATACAACTGGCGGTAGATCTGCCGTGCCCGGTAGGCCGGCTCGCCCCACCGCTGCATCAGTGCCTCAAGCTCGGCCAGGGTCATGTTGTAGAGATCAGGTCTGTCGGTGTTCATGAGAATCTGCCTGCCTGTAGGTGTGGGGAGAACAAGAGAACAAGAGAACAAGAGAACAAAAGAACAAAAGAACAAAAGAACAAGAGAACAAAAGAACAAAAGAACAAGAGAACAAGAGAACAAGAGAACAAGAGAACAAGAGAACAAGAGAACAAGAGAACGAGAGAACAAGAGAACAAATTCTATATTGGCTTCATTATACTTACTTCACCCCGGCATACCGAGCAGCGAACGATAGAGTTGTATAAACTGCGGCACCACCACACCGGCGGCAAACTGCTGTTCGGCATTACGGCGTGCGGCACGGCCAAGCGCATGCCGTTCGTCCGGATGTGCCAGCAGATGTACTATCTGGCGGGCAAAGTGTGCGGTTGTTGGTGCCAGCACCCCATTCACTCCATTGCTGAGAATATCACCAGTGCCGCCGGTCGGCATGGCTATCACCGGCGCACCACAGGCACTTGCTTCGATCAGTGTGCGGCTGAGCGGTTCGCCCCATGCCGATGGATAAAGGAAGAGCATACAGCGCGCACTCAGGCGCAAAATCTCATCGTGCGCCACCCAGTCGAGGAAGCGCACCGATACGCCAACCCGCGCCATGCCATGGGCGATCTCGTTGCGCAGCACACCATCGCCGGCGATCAGTAACGGCGGCAGGCGAACTGCCTCGCCAACCAAACGACGCAGTTCGCCGAAGATATCGACCAGCAGATGTGCCCCTTTGTTGCGTTCCAGTTTGCCGACAAACAACAGAAATGGTTGTTGGTCGATAGCTTGTGGTGCCCTGGCGATCGTTTCATCAACCATGGCAAGATCGACCAGGTTGGGAATGCGATGGATCTTCGCCGGCGACACAATTGTGGCCAGACGCTCGGCAATATAGCCACTGACGGCCACAACCGCATCGGCGGCTCGCAGGTATCCCTGCCGCCGGGCCGGGTGCGCCCGCAGATAGCCGATGGCCGGCAGTGCCGCCGCACCGCGCAGCGGCCCGAGCCGGGCGGTAAGATCCACCGCCAGCGAAGCCCATGTCTGGCGCGGGTACGGCACTCGGTCGCCATGCAAGCCGGTGGCGAAGTAATCCCACGGCCAGTGATCGCGTACGGTAATAACTACCGGTACACCCAGGCGGCGGCCGGCGATAACTGCAGCCGGTGCCGCCTGCACATGCTGGGCATGGATGACAAGCGGGCCGCTATATTCATGGGCAGCCTGCTCGATCACTGCGGCGAACTGCGGCCAGAACCGTTCGTGACGCGAATAGTTTCGCAGGAACGGCAGCGGCCATTCACGATAGCCGATGCGTATCGCAGGCACCCCCAGTGTCGGCTCACCCCGGATCCCACGGCCGCGTTGCGGCACAAGCGCAAGCGCCTGCCGACCACTGGCGATCAGGGCAGCCGCAAGTGCATGGGCACTCCAGCCGGCACCACCACAGCGCGGCGGAAACGCATCCGTCGGCAACAGTACCGTCAGCGGCCGGGTCATGTCGCCTCCGGTATTGCAGCACACAGGCCGTGCATGATTCGTTCCAGTTCTTCGCAGTGGCGTGCCCACGAAAAGTGCTCGGCAACCCGTGCCCGGCCGTTGCGCCCCATTGCCGCAGCACCTGTCGGATCATCAAGCAAGCGGTTGATCGCATGAGCCAGGCTTGCGACATCCCCCTCGCGAAAGAGTACTCCCTCGTGGCCATCGCGGATCACCCGGTTGAGCGGCGCAAGATCGGCAGTGACAACCGGCAAGCCGGCTGCCATATATTCATACACTTTGAGTGGCGACCAGAAGAAGCCGGCGGCACGCAAGGCCGGGTGCGGTGCCGTATTGAAGGGTGCTACTCCGATATCGGCACTCGCCAGAAGTGCCGGCACATGCTCGTAGGCTACCGCCCCGGTAAAGGTGAAGTGTTGCGGCCAGCGGGCTGCCAGTTGCTCGGCTGCTGCTCGTTCCGGCCCATCGCCGATCAGTCGGCAGTGCAGCGAACGCCCGGCATCGAGCAGGATGCCACAGGCGCGCACGACATCGAGCACCCCATGCCATGCGCGAAACGAGCCAAGAAAGACAAGTTGTGGGATGAGGTTTGCCGGGCGATCTGCCCGCGGCGAGAAGCGTTCAACTGCCGCACCCCATGGCAGTTCGATGATCCTGGCACGATCAATCTCGGCCGGGATCGTGGTATGTAGTGGGGTAACGATCCGATCGGCCGCCTGGCATTGGGCCAGCGCCAGGCGGCGCATCGGCCCACCAAGTGCATCATCGATGCGGCGTTTTGGCACTGTGGGCGGGTCGATCACCAGAGCATTGACTTCAAGCACCGTTGGTACACCAAGCCGGCGGGCGGCACGCAACCCACCCCCGGCAAAGTTGTAGTACCGCTCCATGATCAGATCGGGGCGTATAGCGGCAGCAAGCCGGGCAATCACCCGATCAGCAGCAAACGAAAGAGCCTTTGGCAGATCGATCCAGTGTAGCGTAAACTGTTCAAATGGTACGGTCTCGGGGCGAAAGAGTGCAGAAATGCCGCCCCGGCCGGAGCCTGAGGCGGCAACAACGTGCAGAATGTGGCCACGGGAGGCCAGGCCACGAGCAACTTCGAGGGTATGGGTTGAGCCGCCAAGGGTTCCAGGAACCGGAATACCACAGGCGACATACAAGATCTTCACACGCGCTCGTACCGCTCCAGATCGAGCGTGATCGCCAGTGCACCCGGCGCCGCTTTGCGTACAATCTCGGTCGCGCGATCGACATCGGCATCCTCAACGCCAACCAGCAACGTTGTGTTGCCTTTGCGCAAGAATCCGCCGGTCGATGCGAGTTGCGTCACGCGAAAACCACGCTCCACAAGCGAATTGACCGTCCCTTCGGCGACACCGTCTTCCATCACGAAAACTAGCAGCTTCATGGGCGTTCCTTCACAACTCGGTTCATGGCGTCTATTATAGCAGAGAACCGACAGTGTTGCTGCATGCCCGGAATATTGCAATGCTTGTGCAAAGCCGACTCCCCGGCACGACAGCGCTTCGCCAACCCCAACGACTCTGCATGAACTCTCCGCTTATTGTTGGCTACCGGCGATCCGGCGCAGCATCGGCGCACTATACGCATGGCAGATCGCAACCGCCACTGCGTCGGCAGCATCATCGGGGCGTGGGGCGTGATCCAGGCCCAACGTCATGCGAACCATCTCTTGCATCTGCTTTTTGTCGGCACCGCCGTATCCGGCAACCGCCTGTTTGACGACGACCGGTTTGTATTCGAACACCGGCACGCCGGCCTGGGCTATTGCGAGGAGTGCAACACCACGTGCCTGGCCGACATGTATCGCCGTCGTGACATTCTTGCCGAAGAAGAGCTCTTCGACGGCGACAGCCGCCGGTAGGTAGGTGGCGAGCAGTGTGCGCAGTTCGTCGTAGAGCAAGAGCAGGCGCTCGGAGGCCGCCATGCCTGCAGGGGTACGCAGGGCACCAAAGCCACCAAGGCTGAGGTTGCCGCCCTGTTCATCAACCACACCCCAACCCATAATTGCGGTTCCCGGATCGATCCCAAGTGTACGCATAGCGCTCCGGCTCAGGCGTTGGCAAACTGCTCGGCAAGCTCATCGGTCAATTCGAGATTGCTATACACCTTCTGCACATCATCGAGCTCCTCAAGCCGTTCCATGAGCCGCAGCGCCCTGAGGGCTTCGGCACTCTCGGCCTGCACCTGTGTCTTGGCGCGCATGATCTTCTCGGCACCCGAGACCGGCAAGCCGGCGTTGATCAGGGATTCGCGGATCGCGGCCAGTTGCTTGAAATCGGTATAGACTTCGAGCAGATCTTCACCGATTTCAACATCGACGGCACCGGCATCGATCGCCTGCAGCATCAGTTCATCGGGGTCGAGCGCCTGGCCAACCAGATCAATCGTGATCAGACCCATCAGATCAAACATCCAGCTGACCGATCCGGGTTCACCCGGGCTACCGCCACCCTTCGACATCGCCGCCCGCACATCGGCATTGGTACGGTTGCGGTTATCGGTGGCCGCTTCGATCAAGAGCGCAATACCACCTGATGCATACCCCTCGTAGTAGATCTCTTCAAGATCAGCCTCGTTGCCTTTACCGACACCTCGATCGATTGCCCGCTGAATGTTGTCGGCCGGCATGTTGTTGGCTTTGGCTTTATCGATCGCAAGCCGCAGGCGAAAATTCGCATCCGGATCGCCGCTGCCGCCGGCGCGCGTGGCGATCGTAATATCGCGTGCCAGCTTGGTAAAGAGTTGGCCGCGACGCTGGTCGAGCACCCCTTTACTGCGGCGAATCGAATGCCATTTGGAATGGCCGGACATAGAAGCCTCCTGGAACTGGTTTACTTTGCACTATTATAGCATAATGATTTTTCTGCTTCCGTCGCCAACCCTGCCGGCGCACTACGAGCCGTGATCGCGCAAGGCAGAGCTCGGCAATAAAAAAACGCGTGGCGCGGAATACCCGCCACGCGTTCTTGCCAGCCAATAAGTATCAGGCCGGATTCGGCAGGTTCACCGGCGGTGTTGCCGGAGCCGGCGGCTCGGCGGCAACGCCGTTGACCGGAACTTCGGGCACGATCGCAATCAGATCGACACGCTGCAGCAACTCGCGCAACCGCTCGCCGTCGAGGCTTTCGTACTCGATCAGCGCGCTTGCCATGTCGTTGAGTACGGTGCGATTGTCGTTCAAGATCTTCCGGGTGCGCTCATAGGCGATATCGACGATCCGGTAGACTTCGCGGTCGATCTCGCGCGCGACTTCATCGCCATAGTTGCGCTGTTCGGTGATCTCACGCCCGAGGAAGATCAACTCCTCGCGTTCGCCAAAGGCGATTGGCCCAAGTTTCGAACTCATGCCATAACGTGTGACCATCGCCCGTGCGATCCGTGTGACGTGCTGGATGTCGGAAGAAGCACCGTTTGAGATCTCGTTGTAACCAAAGACGATCTCTTCGGCGACGCGCCCGCCGAGCGCCGACACAAGGCGCGCTTCGTACTGTGAGCGCGATGTAAAGCGCAGGTTTTCTTCTTCGGGCAGGTAGAGCGTATACCCACCAGCCTGGCCACGCGGCACGATCGTGACCTTCTGCACCGGGAAGGCCTTCGGCATACCGGCAGCGGCAATCGCATGGCCGGCCTCGTGGTATGCCACCAGCAACTTCTCGCGCTCGGTCATGACACGACTGCGGCGTTCGGGCCCGCCGAGTGCCACCCGTTCGATGGCATCCTGCAGTTCCGACATACCGATCTTCTTCTTCGAGCGGCGTGCTGCCAGAATAGCCGCTTCATTGACAGCATTGGCGAGATCCGCACCCGAAAAACCGGGTGTCAGTTTCGCCAGCACTTCGTACTGCACATCCTCGGCCACCGGCTTGCCCTTGGTGTGCACCTTGAGCACCTCGATGCGCCCCTTGATGTCGGGGGCATCAAGCACCACCTGGCGATCGAAGCGGCCGGGCCGGATCAACGCCGGGTCGAGCACATCGGGGCGGTTGGTGGCGGCAATCACAATCACATTGGTGTTGGTATCGAACCCGTCCATCTCAACCAGGATCTGGTTTAACGTCTGCTCGCGCTCGTCGTGCGAGCCACCGAGGCCGGCACCACGCTGCCGCCCGACGGCGTCGATCTCGTCGATGAAGACGATACACGGCGCATTGCGCTTGGCCTGGTCGAACAGATCACGCACCCGGCTGGCACCAACGCCGACGAACATCTCGACGAATTCCGAACCAGAGATCGAGAAGAACGGCACACCGGCCTCGCCTGCCACAGCACGCGAGAGCAGTGTCTTACCGGTTCCGGGTGGGCCCACCATCAGCACGCCGCGGGGGATGCGGGCACCGAGGGCGGCAAACTTGTCGGGAAACTTCAGAAACTCAACGACCTCGGTAAGATCCTGCTTGGCCTCTTCCTGACCCGCCACATCGGCAAATGTAACGGTCGGCTTGTCGCCCGAGAACATGCGCGCCCGGCTCTTGCCGAACGAGAGCGCCTGGTTATTCGAGCCCTGGGCCTGCCGCATGAAGAAGATGAAGAAACCGATCATCAGCAGCACCGGCAGCAGGATGGTGAAGACGTTCAGCAGGCCGCCCCACGCGGGTGCCGCCTGTACTCTCACATTCACAGTACTCAGATCGACACCAGAATTCACCAGCAACGAGGTGATCGTGTCGTTCGATTCGAGCCGCGATCGATACTTCTGGTTTGAGTCGCGGTATGTCACAATCACATCATTGCTGCCGGATTGCGCTTCGATCAGCTCGACACGCCCCGATTTTGCATCAGCAATGACCTGTGCAATACCACGATCTTCGGATTGGCCCTGCGCATTGTTGAAGTAGTTGAAAAACAGCGCAAGTGCCGCTACCAGAATGATCAGGTAGACGAAACTATTCTTGAGCCAGCGATTGTCACCCATAGTGTAGTTCTCTTTTCGGGAGCGATGCCCCTCGGTGTCATGTTACATTCGGGGTGAACGAAGACACGAGGAGCTGGCGTTTGCTGGGAATTATACCAGAGGGATACCCCCCGGGCAATGTAGTCTGATCACAGATCGATGTTCTCTTATGGTATATTAATACTTTTCTTAGCAGACACGCCGGCATGATGCCGGCGTGCTGCTGTTGATCGTTCTTTTGTTGTCGTACTATAGCGAAGTGCCGAACCATTGAGTATGTGTGTGCTAGGAGCGCGGGCGTCCCGCCCGCATGCGCGCAAGATGCGCGCGATCCCGGCGATCAACGATATTGCACTTCGCTGTAGGCTTACAGTAACGCTGTTTAGCTGATAACCTGATCGACAACCTCGATATTCTCACGGCCACCGTAGATCGTCCACCACGGCTTTGCCCCCTTGGCAAGTACTTCATTCAGCAGGGTGATATTGCGCACGCCACGGTCGAGCAGCCACGATTCGAAGGCTTCCGGCCCTTCTTTAGCATAGACGGGAATACCATCCTGCCAGGTGGCGCGGCCGCACAGCACACCCGAGAAGGCGGTACCGGCTTCGGCGGCCAGTTCGAGGCTCTCGCGGAAGACATCGTCGCTGACGCCGGCGCTCAGGTAGATGAACGGCTTACGTGCTACACTGGCGGCATCGCGGAAGGCCTGCATTGCCTCGGCACGGGTATAGGCCGCCTCGCCGCCGCTGAAGGCCTGCATCCCTGCAACAAATTTGACATTCACCGGGATCTCGACTTTGAGGATGTCGACACCATAGCGCGGCTTGCTGAACTCTTCCATCGCCATACGCACATATTCCGGCTTCTTCTTGGCAAATGCCAGCCCTTTCTCATCGCCGATTGCATCGTCGTAGGTGATCGGCTCAAGGAAGAACGGTACATCGACCGCCATACATTCGGCGCCGATCCGCTCGATGAAGGCATGCTTCACACTATTGATGCTTTCGTCATCGACCGGGTTATAGTAGAGCAGGATCTTGATCCCATCGGCACCTGCTTCCACCAGGCGGCGCACACTCCATTCCGACAAAAGATCAGGCAGGCGGCCCTTAATCGTCACGTCGTAGCCGGTCTTCTCGTACGCCAGCAGCACACCGGTACCCGAGGCTCGCTCCTTGATCGCATCAAGGCCGTACTCCGGATCCATCAGGATTGCGCTCGAATGCCGCGTCAGCACGCGTGTCACCAGGCCCTTGAAGACCGCCAGATCCTGCGCGTCGGCTGTACCGCCCGCCCCTCGCTCTTTGGCGATCGTCTTCTGCAGCGAGCCGCGCTGATCCATCGCTGCCGCGGCGATGATACCGCCTGCATCGGCACAGTTCGATAGCCGCTCGAACTTGCCGCGTGTGATCTGAACTTTTGCCATCGGGTTGCTCCTTCTGTATTGTGTATTCCGTGTTGCGCGTTTGTTCTGAACAACTGCTGCCGGTTCTGTGGTTCGGCCGGGGTTCTGCTTATGCCGTGCCAACCAGGCTGAACGAGATCGTCATGACAACTGCGGCAACGGTAAGGCCGCCGAGAACCTGGAGCGGTGTATGGTTACGTGTTCGTATCCGTGCCCAACCAACCGCCAGAGCGCAGATCCAGAACACGATGCCGAGTATCGCCGAATAGATCAGCGCAACGGTCGCCAGCGAGGCGATCGCCGATGAGTGCATGCTGATCTTCCAGATCAGGTTGATAATGCCGCAGATGATGCCGAGCCCAAAGATACCGATCGTCATGGCCAGGTAGGGGGCCGGAGCCCCGGCGGCGATCAGCACTGCGATTGCGATCAACACCGAAATACTGCCGACAACATAGATCTCGTTGCGTTCTTCGCGCACCGACACATCCGCATCGCTGTAGATCCCCTGACGCCGCCTGATCGTGTAGAGTGCAATAGATGGGGTAAGTTGAATGGCAAGCGCAAGCGCCGCCCATCCCAGGCCGGCGAACAGATCGATCGGGGCAAACAACGAAATGATAAGATAGCAGGCCACCCCGCTCACAAATGGGTTGAGGGCCTGCGAAAGCCAGCGCGCCAGCGCCAGGCTACGGGTATCGGTTTGGAGCGCCTCACGCGAAAGATCCGGCGGCTGCGCCATTGATCGAACTCCTGTGGTTGTACAGATCGCTCTGCGGTGGCATCAGTGCCGGTAATGGGCAAGAACATGTTCGGCCGCCTGTTCCCAGGTGAACAGCGCCGCCCGTTGCGGCCCCTCGGCCCGTAGCCGCGCACGTAATGCTTCGTCGCCAATCACCTGCTCGAGTGCGGCGGCAAGTGCGGCAACATCATCGGCGGGTACCCGCAGGGCAATATCGCCGACAACCTCCGGCAGGCTGGAGTTATCGGCGGTGACGACTGGTGTGCCGCAGGCCAGCGCTTCAAGTGCCGGCAGGCCGAAACCCTCGTAGATGGAAGGGTAGACGAACGCCCAGGCCAGATTATACACGATCGGCAGGTCAGCGTCATCGATATAGTCGATCAGGCGCACATGCGGTTCCATGCGGTGGCGGCTGATGGCATCGAAGATCGGCTGGTACATCCAGCCACGCTTGCCGCCGATGATCAACGGCATCTCCTCCGGCAACCGGCCTCGATCGCGCAGCATTGCCAGGGCTTCGATCAGCCCCGGCAGATTCTTGCGCGGTTCGAGTGTGCCGACGAAGAGCAATAAGCGCTCGGGCAGGCCGAGCCGCCGCCGCGCATCAGCAGTGGCTTCGGGCGCAAGCGGCCGGAAACGTGGCGATACACCAGGGTAGACGACACTGACTTTCTCGCCGGGCACGCCCAGCAGACGCAGCATGTCGTTGCGGGTGGCATGGGAATCGGACAGTATGTGTTCGGCACGCCGAATACTCCGTGGCACGGCACTGTTGAGGTATCGTGCTACCCCCGGAACAGCACATTCGGGATGCACCATATACGAAAGATCGTGCACCGTCACAAGGGATCGCGCCCGCGCCGGCGGTAGTGCGAAATCCGGCTGGTGCAGCAGATCGATACGGCCGGTAAAGAGTTCGAGCGGGAGCGGCAGACGCAACCGGTGCCAGAGTTGAACCAGCCGCCGGGGCGGCAATGGAATACCAACCGCCTTCACCGTTGGGTAGCTGCCGCATAATCGCTGCAACTCGGCAACAAAAGGGCTGTTGCTGCTGAGCCCACCAGATGCATAGAACAATGTGTAACGCAGATCCGGTGCCTTTGCCACGATCGCCGCCACCAACTCACGGGTATAACGGCCGATACCGGCCCCCTGCCATACGGCAGCGGTATAGTCGATTGCGATATGCATTCGTGCGGTACGCCTCCTGCCTAGCGGCTCCTTGCGCGCGCCATACTACTCGCCGTTGCCGGCAGTGTCAAGAATAGTTCTGCCGGTGTCAATATGCGGTCAAGCCATGGTATACTCAGACATCGGAGCAATATCATGCAACAACGTGCCATCCTCTTCTGTGCTGTGGCTGTGTTCATCGGGATCTGGTTGATCTGGCCGAGCCGAGCGCCGGCGACCCCCGCCGAGGCAGTGAGCGCCCACTTTTTCGGCTCGCTCACTGGCAGCACCTCGACGGTGCCGACCGCTGCGGATGCGCTCTTTACTTCGTTTACCAATGCCGCCAGTAGTAGTATCGATATCGCACTCTACGAGCTCAACCGCGAGAGTGTCCGTGATGCGTTGATCGCCGCCCATCAGCGCGGTGTCGCGGTACGGGTTGTCGGCGATAATCAGCAGGTCGCCAGTATCGGCAACGGCCCTTTCTTCGCCGCGCTTGCCGCTGTCGGCATCCCGATTGTGACCGATGATCCGCGTAGTAGCCTGCAGCACAATAAGTTCGCCATCTTTGATCGCACCGTAACATGGACCGGCAGCGCGAATTTTACCAATACTGCCTTCTCGCGGAATGGTGAAAATGTGCTGGTGATCACCTCGACGACGGTGGCCGATATCTATACTAGCGAATTCGAAGAGATGTTCGGCGGTACCTTCTCGACTGCCAAGGTTAACAATACGGCCGATGAAGCAATGGTTGCCGGCCGGCGCGTTCAGATCGCCTTCAGCCCATCGGATGGTGTCGAGGCGCGTATTGCGAATGCGCTGCAGACTGCTGATGTGTCGATCCAGGTTGCCATGTTTGCGTTCACCAGCGATCCGCTTGCCGATGCGCTGATCGCTGCCCACCAGCGCGGTGTCGCGGTGGAGGTGTTGTTGAATGCGGTGGCGGCCGGGGCCGCCGCCGGCGAACGCGACCGGTTATGTGCCGCCGGGATACGGCTGCGGGTTGAAGATTGGACCGGTACGCTGCACAATAAATACGCGATTGTCGATGCTGCCACAACCAGCGATCCGCTGGTGATCACCGGTTCGACCAACTGGAGCGCCAGTGGTGTGGCAAGCAACGATGAAAACACGATCATTGTGCACGATCCTGCGATTGCCGCTGCCTATGCTGCCGATTTCGAGCGCCTGAAGGCACCGATCTCTGCGGCGGCCTTTGGGTGTAATCTGGAAGATGCGTCTGCCGCTGATACGCAACTCTTTCTGCCATGGCTGCGTTCACCTCAGAACAATCAGAGCCCTGCCGCAACACCAACCGCTGTGGTTGGTGCGACACCGACACCGACACCACCGCCGCCTTCGTTCAGCAGCTGCAGCACGATGCCGGATGTTACGGTTGTGCCGAACTGGCCAGTGCAAATTATGGCGGTCGACAAAGTCGCCGAAACCGTCACGCTGCGTAATGCAGGGGCGATACCGGTGGATCTGAATGGCTGGGTGGTATGCAGCATCACGGGCGGCCAGCGCCACCCGGGGATCAGCGGCAGCCTGGCTCCGGGGGAAAGCCGTGTCTTCACCAACAACGGCGGCCCGATCTGGAATAACTCATCGTCGGATCCGGCCGCGTTGTATGATGCGCTTGGGCGATTGATCAGCTTCCTGGCGGATTAAAGAAGCTCGTGCCCTGCTATATTGTGCCGCATTCAGCGAGGCAAAGGGGGATGCTGCATCGCGGCGACTGCACACGCCATGGGTTTAATACCGGGCCGCTGTTAGTATGGGAACCACCAACTCTTCCGTTCCATCGCGAGATCCCAATGGACATGTTTGGTTTCGAGGAAGGCTTCGAGTCCTTCTTCGCCAAGCTCGCGTGCGCCGCCCGAGAACTTCATACCGCCAAACGGCCCTGCATCATTGTCGGTCAGCGGGTCGTTGACCCAGCATGTACCGGCTTTTACCTCTTCGTAGTACTGTTTCACCTTACGCGGATCGTTGGTGTACAGATTGGCACCCAGGCCATAGTCGCAATCGTTCACCAGGTCGATCGCATGATCAAAATCACGATACGCCATGATCGGTATCGTCGGCCCAAAAGTCTCTTCGCGCATAATCGTAAAGGAGTTATCGACCCCGGTGAGCACCGTCGGTTCGTAGAAGAAACCACGTTCGATATGTGGTGGGCGGCGGCCACCGGTGAGAATCTGTGCGCCATGTGCCCGCGCTTCGGCAACATGCGCCTCGACTTTGGCGCGGTAGCGATCGCCGATCAACGGGCCGACATCGGTGGTCGGCTCGATCCCCGGCCCGAGGCGCAGGGTTCGCACAAACTCGACCATGCGCTCGGTAAAGGGCTTGAGAATACTTTCGTGAACATACACCCGCTCGGTACTGGTGCAGACCTGGCCGCTGTTGAGGAGCGCGGCCCATGCCACGCCGGGTACCGCCACATCGAGGTCGGCATCTTCGGCAACAATAAAAGCATCCTTACCGCCCAGCTCCAGATGGGTCTTCTTGACCCGTTCGGCTGCCAGGCGTGCAATGTTGCGGCCGGTGGCAAACGAGCCGGTGAAGGCGATCAGCTGTGTGCCGGGATTCACCACCAGCTCACGGCCAACTTCAGGGCCGTACCCGGTGACGATATTAACCACGCCGGGCGGCAGATGATCGAAGATCTCGGCGAAGAGCAGCGTGGTGAGCGGGGTCATCTCGCTTGGCTTGACGATCACGGTATTGCCGGCGGCCAATGCCGGGGCAACTTTCCACGACATCAACAGGATGGGGTAGTTCCAGGGCACAATACATGCCACAACACCATACGGCTCTTTGAGTACCATTGCCAGCTGCGACGGCTCAACCGAAGGGATGACGCGACCGCGCGAGTTGCGCTGCAGTTCGGCATAATAATCGAAGCAGGCGGCGCACCAGCCGAGTTCATCGCGGTTCTCGACAAGCGGCTTACCGCCTTCGCGTGTCATCAATGTTGCCAGCTCTTCGGTGCGCTCGCGGATCTTGTGCGCCACCTCATGCAGCATGTGTGCCTTGTCGTGCGCCGTAGTGCTGCGCCAGCCGCGCCAGGCGGCGGTTGCTGCTGCGATCGCCCGCCGTGCATCTTCAGCGGTACCCTGCGGCGCCCGCCCGATCTCCTCCTCTGTCGCCGGCTCATGCACCGCAAATGTGGCACCGCCCAGGCTTTCGACACGTTCA